>JAZOSH010000001.1:0-33332 GCA_045656985.1 Eubacteriales bacterium
ATATCCTCTATATCGTAATATAGTCCGAGCTTGCTGGCAGCATAATTTCTAAATCCTTCACATATATCCTCAAGACTCTTGTTGTTATCATATACAGGAGCCTTATATTCCTCATATTCGTCATCTATCGCGTTCAGCATATTGAAACGGTATACCCCTGTATTTCCCTTTTTACTCTTCTTTCTACTTACCTCATCAACAAATCTGCCGTGCTTTCTTACAAGTTGAAGCGAGATAATAACATGAACTACTATAGCCACAACAAGCGCCATGACAATGACAAGATATATTCCCATCGCTTGCTTTGATGACAAAAATTCCATAATCCAATTTCCAACCGCGACATCTTCAGATGTATTTGTCAGTGCAGACTTAATAAAGCCAAATGTTGCAAAATTCATAACAATGTCTCCTCAAAATATATAATAAACAATGCATAAATTATAGCACTTATAAAAATTCATGTCAAGATTGATAGCAAAACTGTTTTAAAATATAAAGCAAAAAATAGTCAAACACCAGACTAGACACAAAAACAAAGGGTAGGCAAATACCTACCCTTTGTTTTTTACCGATTTTTGCGACAAAGCCCTTTTTATATTATAGTTTGAATAATGCTTTTAACAGCACCGATTACATCATATTCATTTATAAATCTAAGAAGATACGAATTGTTGTAAATTGGAAGAAGTATTGAATTAGTATTAAATGCCAAAGAAACTTGAACTATTGTGTGCAATAGAACAGATAATGCAAGCACAACAGAAATTCCAAGAGGAACACTTACAATAAATCCTAATACTCTATCAATATAGAAGAAAACAAGTCGTCTATCTCTTTTCTTACCCAGCCAATTAAGAAATATGTATGTAACTACAAAGCAAAATACATGAGAAGCTATTGCAGAAATAAGCTCAACACACGGCTCGGAAAATCTTTCCGAAATTGCAGCTATTATTTCTTCAGTAGCATATGTATGTGAACCGTACTCAGCCTCAAGCGCAGGTAAGCTGATACCGAAGTGATTTAAGAAATTCAACAGTCCTTCGGGAAGATTTTGGAATAACTCTGATAAACTATAGTGATTAGCATTATCCTGCACAAGAGATGACAGTGTATCGTTTATACCCTTTGTAATCAGTCCGTTTAGAAACCATCCCTCTAGTCTTGCGGCAAACCAAGGACCAAGAGCGATAGAGCAAAATAAAGATAACCAAGCCTTACCTATCTTGAAAATTGTGAGAAACAATCCATTCTTTGTAAAAATAACTACAAATAAAATGAATATTAGAATTAATAAAACATCAATTGCAATTGACATTTGAGTTCTCCTTTGTTTTTAGTATCCTAAGGGTATGAGCCGACTCAGCAAAGAGTCGGCTCATAGAATATGTACTATGAGTTACTTACTCTTCTTACTTTTCCCTTTGGGTGTTGCAAAATAAATGCTTACAACCCCGGCATAAGAGGTAACTGCACCGGAATTGCTTCTTTCAAACAGCTTCGCTGCTTTTTTGCTCTTCTTAGCAACAGCTGTTTTAGCGCGTTCAATAAGACCATTAAGCTTTGCAAAATTATTTCCATTAAGAGAATATGCTATATAATCAGCGAGATTTGTATCGCTACATCTGAATGATACGGAGAAGTCTCCCATTTCCTTCAAGCCCTTGTATGAGAGAGCACTATTTATGAAAACATCAATCATTTTATTTTCATCATAGCTCTTGATAAATGCATTGTGATAACGATAGAACTCGTGATTAGTATACTTAAATTCCTCTAATTCAGGATAAAGTTCTCTGTTGGGATGATGGAATATTTCTTGCTCTTTGCTTGCACGAATAAAGTCACTATACGGTGTGCAAAGGTATCCATAATTTACAACATTTGTCCAATCCCACTTGTACTCGGATTTATCTGTATTAGAGGGATCTCCCCATGTTACATCAAGGTAGTAACAATATTTACCTAACTTAACTATATTGAACGCATGACAGTCGCTGCCCCTTACTTCGCTGATAACATAGCCGCAAACAATACCTACAGACTGAAGCAAATACTGCATTGCATATGCATATCCAGCACAAACAACCTTATTTTCCACAAACGCACCGTAAAGTGATCTTAGTGCATCATCTCTACCATAATCCTTGTCCGCTTGTGCACGGATACCCAAAGAATCATAGTCCAATGTCAGGATCAATCGACGATATATTGTAAGGAAAGCCTCATACGGATCGGTTCTGCGAGTAATACCTTCAGTAAACTTCTTGGCACCGCGCTGTATAGCTGCTCGCTTAGACTCAATTTGCTTCATATCAAGTCGGCCGTTTGCATCTTTACAACGATATGTTAAAACAAAGGTATGATCCGAGTAAGGAAGATAACGATCCACCCAGAAAATTTCAGGATAGTCGCCCATTGCATAACAGAAAATACGATTTAGCTCTTCCCAAGATACATCCTTTGCCGAAATAAACTCACTGCTGAAATTGTATGCAGCGCGGATGATCTCATTATAGATCCTTATTCTTGGATTTGTTTTTTCTTCTTCCTCATAAGGAACTATTCTTTCACCAAGTGATTTCTTCTTAAAGATATCTCTAAGCTTTTTCCTATTCTTCTTAGCTTCCTTTTGGTCGGAAGTATCTTCGGGCACTTCTTCCGTTTCATCAACAACTCCATCGATCAAATCATCAACAATATCGTCTGTGATTTCATCGTTAGTATCCTCTGTTGCATCGTCAACTATATCTTCTGCAACTTCATCTGCAGTATCCTCTGTCACATCGTCAACTACATTCTCAGTAACTTCATCGACAGTTTCTTCCGTTACATCATCAACAATATTATCTGAGATTTCATCAGAAACATCATCTGTTAACTTATCGTCAATAGGAGCATCTTTCTTCTTCCGCCTGAAAAGTGACCATCCGTCCTTCTGCTTTTTGGAATCATCAGGATTGCCAAGAAGACGCTTTTTGCGCTCTTCCTCTTGTCTTTCAATCTCTGCAAGCTTTTCATCCCATTTTAGCTGTCTTTGACGGTTTCGTTCCTCTTTTTTAAGTCTTCTTTCTTCCTTTTTGCGATCACGATCTGAAATAGTATCAGTTTTATCGTTCAGCTCATCAGTTTTGTTTTCAGACTCATTATTGGAATCATTTGTCAAGTCATCAAGGGGAGCATTGGGCCTAATGCAACAGTTAACAGCCAAGGGCTCTTCCTCACCTGCTTCTTCATTTTCAAGATCAGGAAGCTGCTCATCCTGTCCGTCATCAATATGCTCGCCTCTGAGATATCTCTTCCAGAAACGCGGCACCTTATTAGGATCATAAAGGTTATAAGAAAACTCATTGTCTTCAGGATCTTCTCCGTCCCATTCGTCAGAGCTTGACTCTTTAGACTTCATTATCATAAAGAGGAAGCTATTGCGAATTTCACCATCATGATCCTCTACGGGAGGATTATTATCTTCTGTATCTTTTGCTTCTTCATCGTCAAGGAGATCGTCCTCGTTATATTCAACCTTGTCTGTAAAATTAACATAGTTTGTTATTTCATCAAGCTGAGCACGAATAGTATCAGGTACATTATTATATACCCAATCAGCACTCTCGTTCTCATCTATGCTACGAAGGTACTTGATCTCTTCATAATAAAGCTGCGCTTCTGCATAGTGATTTGCTGCTGAATTATCAACCTGCCAGAAAGCAATAATGCCTCTCAAAATAGATACAGACACATTGTTTTTGGGATCATCAATCTCAACATAAACTGTTCTTTCGGAAAAATCAACTCTGTAATAGAATTGACTAAGCAGCTGCTCTGATGTAAGTTCGTATACCGGATCAAGTTTTACATCAACCGCGCCAAAGGAGAGATCGGGATACTGTTTTGCGAGATATTCCTTAGTAGATATGTAGAGTTCCTCAAGCTGCTCAAGATCATCAACTATCTCAAAACAGTCAGCACAAATAAATCTATGCTTATCAAAAAACGAAAATCTACCGCTTTCCATGGGCTTATGACAGAAGGAGCAAAGTTCAAGCTTTTCTTCAGTATTTTCCTCGCCAGCAGTTTCATAATCCTTTTTTCCGTCGTCGCTTAAAACAAGATTAAACTCGCTTAAAAGCTCACAACAAGAGTCAAGATCATAACACTCGGGAAGATTTTTGCCACCAAAATAGATATAGTGCTTTTTGTTTGGAAGAAGCTTGAGCCAATGTAAATATGAATATACATTTGCAAGAAACTCCTGCATATATCTTGCACCGCGATCATAGAACCAATCAAGAACACCTATATCCTCTGTGCAATCATTGATAAACAAAAACTGCATCACATTATCATCAGTTTCGACGAAGCCCTCTCCAGGGTTTTTGAGGTAAGGATAAAGTGTTTTTATTCTGTTAATTATGTTGTCATTGTTATTTTGATCAACAGGATTCTTTAATATCGGACATATTGCAATACAATGATATGCCTTCGGGAAGATTGTGCGAATAAATTCGTTGAAAACTGCCGAAAGCAAGAGTCTCATTCCATCATTGCATTCCATACGAGTATTTAAGGAAACCTTCAAAATATCTGCGTCTGAATATTTCCTTATAATTGCATGATCTGAATCAGGATCACCTTCAACACCCCTATAGAAATCAATGGTCTGTCTATCGGTTGTAAGACTGTAAAATCCGTATGTTTCAGCGTTTAACACGCCTATACACTTTGTTACACGGATTTCTTCAAGCTTTGATACCGAATTATTAAGCACACCGCTTTCTTCAACAGGCGTTACCTGTGCAATATCGTATCTACGAAGCAGAACAGTATCAAGACAGTTCTTTATTCCAATGTTTTCACTGCGCAGGTAGATAGCACTTCCGTCATCGGCTATATGTTCAATTTCATATTCTGCATTTTTATAAATAATGCTTTGACCGACAATATATTCAAGATGAACACGGTTCGGGAAGGTATCAAGCAAGCCTATTACTTCATCGTTTAAGCGAAGCTCAACCCGCTTGTTGCATTCAAGAAGGTATTCAAATACTTCTTTAATGCGATTAAAAATAATACGCTTTCTTGGATTACGAATAATACCGATTTGTCTTGTAGGATCAATGATAAGATAAAAATCTTTTGCTCTATTGCCAACACTATTGACTATATTAGCTATTTCAAGCTCATCTGATTCCTTTGAATTATTATCACAAAGACCTGCAATAAGATAGGCTGCAAGCTCGTTGATCTTTAATTGAGATATATCTCCGGTTTCCAAAATATTTCTACAAAATGCCGAAGAAACAATATCTCCGCGCTCCTTTGTAGTAATGAGAAGATCTTTCATCCTTCTCTCAAAATCTGAGATATCAATTCCGTTTTCAGAAGATGCATCACAGAATATCTTCACCAAGCTAAGTTTATGTCGTTCAGCATGCTCTGTCACTCTCGGTTGAATGAACGAAGAACGATTTATGTAGTCCTCAGCTGCAGCCTTAGACATAAAGTACTCTCTGAGAAGATACGGCTTACTCAAAATGTGTACTATTGATTTCTTCCTTCCGCGGAAGCGTGTGCAAGCATAAAGAGCAGCTGACAGATTACATCTATCATCGGAATATATCATGTAATTCACATCAACAACATTTTTATAAAGATTATTTATTTCAACATTGTGTAGTGCAAGCGTCTGTCGTTCTGCATGCTCAAGAGGAGATTCTGTTATAAGACGCACTCCATCCATGCCATACTTACATGCTTGTTCAGCAATTATTGTCTCAAGGCAGGTAAGCTTTTGACCGCTCTTATTATAAATTCTGTTCTTTTTACTTTCCTTGTTCCAAAGAATAAATGAAACAGCCTCATTTTCCCCTGCGCTGCTAAAGCTCAATACCTTGTCAACACAGAAAAACTTGGGCAAACTGCGTGCTGCAAATCCCTTAAGAAGATCAAGCGAAAGGAAGATAAAACGAACTCTATCCTTTGTTGCATTCTGCAAGCGAGTAGCGATTACGGGACAGATATATCCATCAAGAGATATCATTCTATCTGCATCTATAAACACCGCATTGCAAACCTCTTCAAAAAAAGCAGGGTTTTGAGCGACAATATTGCTATTAGTAAAATCATCAGGAGTTGCTATGAGAACATCTGCCTGATCAAGTCTCTCATTTGCAGTGAATACACGCCAGGTTGCACTTGCATGACTTCCCGTCATATTCATAAGCCTGTCACTTATATATCTGCGAAGTGTTTCCTTTTCATCAGGATTGGAAACAATAAAGATTAGTCTTGCTCCTGACAAAAGCCTTATATATGTGTAGGCAATAAGATATTCACCAAGTTCAGAATATAAAGAAGCAGAAAAATAAACATGCGAATCATTAAAGGCAGCGTCAATACACTCCATATAGCTTTGAACAACTCTGCCCGAGGACTGTTTCATAAACTTCTTTATATATTCCATAGAACTGGAATACGCAATATTGGTACACTTATACTCTGGGAAAGATTCAGGCAATACTTCGGGATAATAACGAAGTGAATGCTCAGAATCAAATCTCTTTTTCAGCTCTGCAAGGAGGGCGCGAATTCTTGCGTCTCTTTTCTTGTCCTCTTTTCTCTCCTCGTCTTGTATTTTTTCCTCAACAGACTTTATGCCCTGAGGCATTGCATGGAATACATTGCAGATCTCTTGCAGAAATACCAAGGAAATAACAGGATAAATATACCATTCCTTTATCTTGATAACATTCAGAAGAATGTCATATACAGTGGTAGGTAATGAGAAAAACAAAGAAACAAGAGTTACAACAACAAAAAGAAGATAAACTGCCTGAACAAGACGAACAAAAAGTTGAAGCACTGTTCTTACACGAACGACCCAATTTTTTGCATATTCAAATTCTTCACCTTCAAAGAAGAGAGAAAGCATCTTGCTCGCAACAGGACCGTACTTCTTCTTATTCTCTCCCGATAATTCCTCATCGTCTACACCGTCGTCTTCAAAGAAGGAATGTGTAAAATCAGGAATACGGCGTCGCTTGCGAATTTTTTCAGCATCATTTTCATTGTTTTGAGAATTATCATTATTCGATTCTTCGTCCTTTTTGTTATCCTTTTTTCGGAAAAGCTTAAAGGTTTTTTTCTTGTTGCCAAGATGGAAAATCGGATTTATAACCGCTCGTCTCAAAAATCCCTTAAAGAATACAAAAGCATATATAAACACAAGGTTAATTATTATAAGCTTTATTGCAAAAAGTATGTAATCAAGCTGGGAATTAACACTGATTGCTGCTTTTGAAAAAAGATTGCTGATAACTGGTACAGAATAAATAAATTGTGAAAACTTATCAAACAATTTGAATAATAGTGCAACTACTACAAATTCAACAAAAGCTAAAAAAACAAAAAATATATTTTTTCTGTTGTGAGGTGAGTTGTACTTCAAAGAGGACGCGACAAAGAATCTACGAAGCTTTCCTTTTGCGGATATAAAAGGATAACTTAACAGTAAAACAATTACAAGCATCAAGATTATCTTTACAACCGTAAGCATCTTTAATCACTACCTTTCTTTGGAAACATTCTTTCAATAACTTCTATTGAAAACACCTGATAAACCTTATTAGCCCTGGAATTAACCGGTTTGGAAATATCAAATTCACCTTCTACGGTCTCATCAGGATCAATCACAGGCTCAACATCAAGATTATTAAGCATACCAGATAGACAGTCTTCGATTTCCTCAAGAGTTTCTCTATGAAGAGTTACTCCGGCATCCTTTGATATGTTCGTCTCATACAGGTGAGAGAGCTGTCTCAATTCATATCTTGCCTGTTCAATTTTAATAAGGTCCTTTTCATATCTGTGTCTTATCGCAGAAAATGAATATCTGCTCTTAGCACAACAGTCACAATAAAGATTATTAAGATCACGTCTTATCTTTTTTAGTTTTTTAATAATGGGCAATATTTGCAAAATAACAGCACATATAAATATTGCCGTGAAAAGAAGTGCTGTATTTACAGCAAGAGGAAACGATACTGCAAATTTAGAACCGTAAGATGAAAGCTGAAGCACGCTATATGGAATAACCATGATCGCAATCGTTAATATCATAAAAATAATATCACCCCATATGCTACGGTACATCCAGGATTTCACCTGCTTATACTCCTCAAAAGCTTCATCTGCCTTTTGCTTCTCTTCAGTATAGTCAACATCAAGATATTCTGCATCAAGTACCTTTTCAAATGTTGTAGAAATCTCAACCTGCTTCTCTTTGACGAGAAGATTGTATTCCTCAACAGAAGGACATTGCTCGGTTGTTTTCAGAACTCCCTGCTCTTTTAGCTGATTAAAGTCTGCCTCTATATCGTTTTCGCGAGCTTCATCACGATTTTTCAGATAGGCCGACATTACCTCATTAAATTCTGTACGATTGCAGTCATTAATGTCTTTTTGAGTCTGTACTGCATATCTGTATATCGCATCATAAAGATCCTCAATTGACATTTTATTGTCGGTGATCGTTTTGGGAAGATTGCGGCGCTCACGAGCAATCGCTTCCTCCGGTGTTAAAACCTCTTCAGGCTTCTCATCAATAAGTGCACCTCTGTTTTGTGAAAGTGAGTAATATGTCTGAGTCGTCTTTTTGGCAACATTTTTAGCTATATTGATCTTACACCATGCATTCTGAAGAACATCTCTCAATGCTTCAGATTCAAGATGAATAACCTCCATCTCACCTTCTGCACTGCCTATCTCTTCTCTTTCGTACATTCTTACCAAGTACAGCGAGAGGGAAAGTGTATCAAATGCTGCTCGAGATGCACCACCCCCATATGTTGTAATATAGAAGTGTCTTCTAAGACCTGTATTTATTACGAGTCTTTGACGGAATGCATTCCAAAACTGTCTGAAGGTCATCTCATCCGCACCGTAAGGATAGTCAGTCAACTTAAATATAAGGGAAACATCAGAAGTACAATATAGAGAAAATTCTCTGTAATAGTCCTCTGTGATTTCTTCTTCCTTATATTTCTTTTCAATTTTTGTGAGATTTTCCTCATATTTTGGAGGTCTTCCTTCAGCAGGAATCACCTCTCCAATTTCTGTTTTAACTATCCTTTTTGCAGAATAAGCGAAATCAGTTCCTTCAAGTATCTGATGAAGCTGTATTTCTGCGCTGTCAAGAAGATCATAATGTTCGCATTTGTCGTTTTGAATATAATATATCTCAAAATCAGACGCAACAAGATCTCTCTTTTCAAGGTAGCCCATAAGGTTATCCAAAAGATACATCTCTATATATGGCATATATAAGGTCATGTCAACACCGACTTCAACACCATACCCTTTTCTGCCATAAGGTACGCGGATTCTATCAAAGTTGAAAAAATCTACGAGCACTGCTATTCTGAAATTATCAGCACCTAACACATTCTGCTTTTCATGAATATGTTCAGCGATCCTTTTGATCTCATTAAGCTTGCAATTATGCCAGCGGATCTTGTTGTAACCCGCAAGTTCAAACAACTTATCGGTATCAAAAGTTTTATTTTCCGAAGTATTGATTACATATGTAAGCATTTCGGTTCCTTTCTGAAAAGAAATAATTGTTTTACTTTAAAGCCTTAATTCTGTTCTTGAATAAAAGTATAGTTTGAGTCTCCATTAAGCACAGAGCGTTTCATGAAGCAGCCGAAGGAATTTGCCCACGAAAAGAAAGTCTTCGCAGTTTCAAGCCCCTTTTTTTCAGAAAGCCTTGCCATAAAATCATCCAAAAGATTATTATACACAACAAAAAATTCTTCGTCTGTTTCTAAATAGCTTTGCAAGCAGAATTGATTAAATAGTCTATTGCCAAGTCTCGTAAGACCCTCTGCATATCCTGATGTATAGCACATCTCATCGCTCTGCATAACAAGTACAAGATCAACTAACATTTCTTCAACAGCAATAATTGTTTTGGATTGTTTAATTGCGTTTATAATTGCCGCACAACCGCTCATGCCAAGACCGCGAGAAGGAATATGCTTAAGCTCCTTATTGACCATATCGTCAAATTTTTTAGCTGCACTAACAAGCCATTTATGATGTGTATGTGCCCAAAGTACAAGCTTTGAAAACTCATTTTTCAATATGGGAACATTATTTGATGTTATCATAGAATTAGTTAATCCGTCGCATATAAAATATACTTCTTTACCATTATCAATGGTCCCAACATACAAAATTTCCTTAATAAATGCATAAAAAATGGCTTTGATTGCACTTATTTCGTACTCTTCCTGTACATTAGGATTGATATATCTTAGCAAAAGACTATTTGAACGACTGTAAACAAGATGAGGATTCCACATTAAAGTGTTCTGCTCACTCAGCATTTCCATTGACTTTCTGTATGAACGGTATCCCAAATTGTTCTCACTTATTTCATTTAAGGCCTCGACAAAAGAAGCCTTAAGATTTGTAATCTCCCTACGAACATAAAATTCGTTTTTCTTTATCTTATTACTAAAAATAAGATTACCGCCTATAGCATGTATAAGATTCTTGATAAAATCAGACGATGTAGACTCTTCCACACCTGCTATATTCTCTTTCAAGCATTCAGGGAAAATGGCTACTGTATTATTTGAAACCATTTTAAATTCATCATATTCATCAGGTAAGCAGATATGAAGCGGTACAGAAATTCCGGAAAAAGCTCGAGAAAGCTTAAGTGAATTAGATTCGATATCACCAAAAACAACTGTAAAGATATCCTTATCAATCTCTGTCATATAAAAGTCAGACGAATAGCATCTTGCCTCAAAATAGGCCTCCATGCTGCTTAATATAGTTTCTGCCTTTTCTCTGAATTTAGTTAAATCCTTATGACGAATCAACGAGAAAAACAGCGAGCCCGTTAATGCATCCAAGTTATCTATAAAGCAACTGTCCTTGGAATAGAATTTAATATATTTATTGTATATTACCCGCTTCTCGTCTTCACTGACCCCAACATTTATTTCTGTGCTTGAATCAGTGCTTCCCTGCAAACAAGCAAGCTTTACATCTGCTTTAATATCATCAGAAAAATGGTCTATTGCTTCAATAAATGAACGGTATTTATCAATAGTTTCTTCCATGATCTTCAATACAATTGAATATCCGTAAAGTTTAAGCTGTCTGCTCACCTTACGGTAGACATCGCCAAGATCTAAACAAAATTGATAATAATCGTCTACTACAAGAGGACTTAAATTGCCGCACGAAAGATCAAAAAATCTGTTCTCTCCACAATTTGAATATTTTGATTTTCCTCCTTTGACAGCATCAACTGTCATACAGTCATACGGTAATTGAAGCTTGTCTATCTCAATATCATCATCTAAAGAGAGATTTCTACATACATCATTCAACATGTTGTATATATATGACATTCGATAGAGCGCATAGACAGGGTGTAAAAATTCTCCATCTTTTTTCAAAAGACAATCAACAATTAAACCAACGGGAGTATCCTGTGTATCATCAAGCAGCTTATTTACAAGCTCATGTTTTTTATCTATATAGAAACTAAAGCCATTTCTATAATATTGAGTAAGCAGTTCGCTGCTTTTGAAAGCCATATTGGAAAGCTTCTTCCCTTTCGGCTTTTTATTTTTTTCATATTCTTCTTGTGAAAGGATAAACTCAATAGCCTTTGACGCATCGCAAGACAATACTGTTTCAAAATAATTGAATAATTGGCTTATGAACTCATCATCAATTATGTCTTGCTTTATAATATTATCATCAAATACATTATGAGATCTTTCCAATAATTCGGGAGAAAAATCGTTTTTAGAAACAATGTCATCAACAACAGAGAGAAAAATCTTACAGTATTCTGAAGTGTTTTCATTGAATCTAATTCCATAAGCACGGGCTTCTCCCCTACGCCTCTTAAGTTCATTCATAACTCTGTTATGAAGCATAGATATCTCGCTTGATGCAAATGTATATAGTTGCTCTTTTGTAATATATTTCACGATGCAATCAACAGGATATTTCACTCGCACAAGCGCCAAGCTTCCATAGACTGCATCAGATGATTTCTTCGTGTTATTAATGGTACAAACCGCTTGTGAAGTATCATTGCATAGTGACACAAGCGTGTTGGTAATAAGATCTAAATGAGCTGATAATGAATTAATTCCCGGTGTACGCTCAAAAAGATACACCTTGTCAAATAGTATATTAGAGAATGAGCCTTCAGCAATAATTGGCTCAAAGATTATTGGTGGATGTTTTTCTCCTCTATTTATCTCATCCGTTATTCGAGTAGATATGTTTAGAGAGTTTAATTCCTTGAGGGCAGCATACATATTCGCATAGCTTTTTACCCTCTGTTCAGCAGAAAAAATATTACTGTATATATCGGGCATTACAAGCATTGCGGTTGAGGAAGATACCCTGCCTGCATGGTCAAGAATATATTCTTTTACATACATGGTAAAAGGCATAAATAAAGCTGATCCTGTTCCTCCAGCGAGAGAGGCTACTACATACAGATCTACACTATCTTCATCACCATAAGACTCTATTAACAGGTTAAGAGTATTATGTAATCTTTTAACCTCTTTTTCTTTTTTCAAAAAGGAGGCGAAAGAAAGAAGTGCTTTCATTCTCCAAAGATTTGCACCACAAGACATATCTAGCGCTTTAGCAAAATGAGTGCAATCGGCATCCCAATCACAGGGGAACCATTTTTTTGCATTTTCATAACCAATATCATCAATTACTGACGCGAGAGACTTGTAATCGACCATAGGAAATACTTCTCCCGATGAGAGTGCCGACATAGATCTACTATCCGTATCAATCGCAAGCACTGTTACAGGAGTATCATTTCTATTGAATTTATCAGAAAATCTCTCTACAACGGAACAACCGCTTTGACCGATACCAATTAAAAGAATTTGTCTTCCCATGATCTTCCCCTTTTCTTTTATATCCGCTTCCGGCATTTTGCCGGAAGCGGATATTTAGTGCTTGAAGCACTCTTTTTAATGACTGTTAGCCAACTACTGTTTCATCATCAGATACCGACTCGGATACATCTTCTTCAGAAAGATCCTTTCCGCCTGTTCTGATGTATTCAAGTATCTTCTTTACATTGCTGTTATCATCCGAATTGAAGGGAGTATTTATACAAACATTTCCCTTTTCATCCATCGGAGTATCAGCTGATACCATATTGAATACTCCGGTCTGATTGAGCCATGTAACTATCTGCTTGAAGTGTGCCTTGGCCTCAGCTGCAGAGTCAACAACGGTTTTAGCAGATGCAAGTGACTCAAATACCTTTCCTGTCTGCTGCTTATACACATGAATATAACATTCAGGTGAATTTTCAGGATTTGTACGATAAGAACAAAGCTCGTTAAAGATATTGTATATAACATTGAGGATTCTCTCTGCATCATCACAATCGCGACCAAGCTCCTCACTTGTCTTGATCATATATGCAAATTCAAGTGCTGTAGGACCAACTCTGTTCTCAATCTTGACTTTTGATCCATTATCTACCAGAGTAATCTTCTTGCCAGCCTTGCTCTTCTTGGTGGTAGGATCAACATAAAGTTTTTCTGTAAGAAGCTGCATAAAGGTTGTTCCTGTAAGGCTACCGGTAAGCTTTGAGAGCTCATTTGCATTCTCGCTCGCAAGACTGGGAAGCGAATGCTTCTGGCGCTGGATATCTCTGTCAAAGCGCTCACTCCACTCTTCAACTATCTCATCTTCATTTCTCAGCCACGAGAGAAGCTGTGCAACATTCTTGCTATTTATCCATCTGCCTTCTGCATCTGTTATCTTTCTCTCATCGCACTCAAAGTAGTATCTGTTTGCAGCTTCACCTACGCCATCAGAATATGTTATTCTTCCACTCTGGAATCCGTAAAGGAGAGCCTTAACGACCTTAACATCACATTCCTTCTCCATTTCTTCATTCATGTAAGGCAGATAGCCTCTCTTATGGAGATTGTTTCCAAGATGGGGATTCCACATATCTGTTCCGTACTTCTTGTAGTTATCAATAGCGGCGGAATAATTCTTGAAGTAAGTATTCTCATCACCAAGCTCATTGAACTTTGCAATGCGAAGAGGTGTGATATCCATTATCTCGCCGGTACAGTAGAGTACCTGGTCAGACATACTGGAAACGATAGAAACTCTTGCACTGTTATTGCCCGAATACTTGCGTATAAACTCTTCAGCGCAGGCCTTAATAACCTCATACTCATTTGTTTGGTCAGCGGGCAAATGCAATCCAAGCTCCTCTGCATGCTTCTTAAGGTATCTACCTGTACCTACAGACATCATAAATACCATTATGTCAGAAGGACGAACAAGATCACATTCGCTTTCATTAGAATCAAGTCTTATTGCAGGTCTGGCGAACTCCTGAGCAACCGAGAAGGACTGCTTAAAGAGCTCAACAAGATCCTTCTTGCCCTCATCCTGAGAAGCCACCATTGCTTCAATTACATTGTAGGAAGCAATAAGCTCAAACTCTTCACTCTTTGCAATTGATTCACGATATGCGGCAACCATATTTGCAAACAGTGAACGATATGCACCGGAGTCCTTGTCATTATAAGAATCATCCTGAGCAAATTCACATGCAGCTGAGCTGTATACCGCAGCAAATACTCCTCCACCAACGATATTGTCAGTTTCTGCAATTTCCGCATCTGTAATAGGACCGCCCTCATCAACGATTGCCTTATAAATAGTGTCCTTATCATCCTTAGTGGAATATACATTTATAATGCTATCTACAGTTCCGGAATCCTTACGATGTGCAGTCTTTGTATCCTCAAGGAGATCTTCTTTCTCCTTTTCAAAGCGATTAAAGAAATTACGGTACTTAGCAATAAGAATGTCAATATCTCTTGCAAGATTTGAATAAATCTTTGCTCTGAACTGGCTCTGTGCAGAACGGTATATCTTAGACAAAATGCTAAGAGCGTCGTCATTAAGAGCTTTACAGTCTGCTGTGTAATCAGTACGCGCTATTTCTGTATACTCACACGACTCACTTTCTGAACTGAGCATAGCAAATCTTCTGCTTCCCAGTGCAAGATAAGCGCTCTTTACCTTAGGTCCTACATTTGCTCCGTCAACCTCAAGGAGCGTCTCAGCAATTGAATCAACATTTCTTCTCTTAAGATCTTCCCATTCCTTCTTAGCAGATTCTCTGTCAAGCTTATGAGCAATCGCAAGTCTGACTCTGCAGAGGAGAATCATAGCAGCTACAGGATGAATGAACTTATCGTTTGACTTGATAACATTCTCAACAAGAGATGTTGTTTTTCCAACATATTCCTCTTTCTTCCTATCAAGAGTAAAGATACTTTCGGCCGTTGTTTTTGAAGTTCTCTTTATATCATCAATACATGTCTGGTAGTACTCAAGAAGCGCGTCATATATTTCCTTAGCACTGCTTGCCAAATCATCACTGTTTTTGCTCTGCTTAGGTGTATCATCAAAAGCTTTTATGCAATTAAAAATTTTTGCCTCTGTGTCTTTAGGCTTTGATATCTTGTCATTGATAAACTTGTTGATTACTTCAATATAGTTCTTTACAACATCAATAACAATTTCTTCTTCTCCATTAGTTTGCTTAACATCAACACCACGCTCAACAATTGAAAGAATTGCATCATTGTCATTTTGAATAAGTTCGTCTAACTGATCAAGAACAAACTTTGCGTAATCCCCCTCTTTCATTGAATAGTGGCGTTTAGCAGCCTTATACTCATCTTCTTTTGCCTTTATAGCTGCCTCAGCCTGCTTGTGAAGAATGAGCCATTCCTTATCACAAGATTCACATGTTTTTCTATATGCGAGATAATCAAGAACAGAATCCTTAGGGAAACGAATCTGAGAAGTAGAAATTCCAGCATAAATAGCATTACTTCCATTGTTCTGTGAACGAAGAAGCTCATGGTTAGAAAATTCGCTATCAAATGCAGATCCGATATCGGTACAAAGGATCGTATAAAGAGAGTTCGCAAGGACGATATCATGTGCTGTCACCGAGTTAAGTCCAGGAATACGGTCAAGCAGGAATATCTGTGAGAAGGGCGCTGCCTCAGGAGTCCAGAAGCTCTTATCTGATGCATCAAAAAGAAGTCCAACATTAGGTTCATTAGCATCACCTATCTTAAAACGAATAGGGGCCTTCTTCTTCGCGGCTATACCTGCATTATAATTTCTCGATACAAGATTAATAGCGTTAAGCTCACGAAGAATTGCATATGCATTCGCGTATACCTTTACTTTATTTTCAGGGGTCTGAGAATTTGCGTAAATATCGGGCAATGCGATCATAGCATTAACTATAGGATCCTTACCGAGAGTTCTTCTAAGGTAACGCTTAGCATAAAGAGCTATCGGAATAAATGAGCCCGATCCTGTACCACCGGCTATAGATGCAATAACATATATCTCGCAGGATGCATTGGGATCAATAGTCATTTCCTCAAGTGCTGAAATGAATGTTGCTCTTTCGAGGGGCTTATTCATGAGATTAAGAAATGCAAGATAAGATTTCTTTCTCCACTGAGAAGCACCGCGGACCATTTCCTGTGCACGAATTGCCTTGTCGTCTACTGGGAACCACTCTCTAAGGAATTCCTTGCCAAAACGGTCGCAGATAGTACCAACGCTCGCCTTATCTGCCATAACTACCTTCTTAGCCTCGGTTATTCTCTGAAGATCACCTGCATCAGTGTCAAAGACAAGAGCAGTAATTTTATTGCCTGCCTGATTTCCAAGCTCTTTTTTCTTCTGATAGAAGATGTCAACTGCTTTACTTCCGGTGCCGCCTACACCAATTAAAAGAATATTTTTCATTTTTGTTCTCCTTTAAAATTGTAAAAGATAAATATTTCAATTAAAAATTACTCTTGGTAACAAAGAAAACCATCATAATTAGTTTTCCTTTTTCGTCAAACTTACCGTATGCTTTGCCAACATCCTGTAAAGTATTTGCCGCAACTGCCGAAGCTTCAAAATCTCTTGAAAAAACAGCTCTAACTTCCTGCGCCAGAACATTACGCAAAACAGGAGGTTGTTTTTTTCCGTCATACTTTCTTAAGTCGCTTTCATAAGCTCTAAAAAGCTCCATAAATTCCGATCCGTTATCATCCTTTTCAAGCTTATACATATCATTTCCACGGAATGATATACCAAACTGACCACTTTGATCACGGTAAAGAGTTGCTCTACGCGAACCAATACTTACATCCGGTTGATGATACCAAAGACTTTTTTTATGTGGAATAAATCTGAGAAGATGCCAAAAGAACTTGTCTTTAAAAGCATAATTAACCTTTCGGTCAACTCTGAAAGACTCCTTGGATGTGTCTTTTCCCAAAGTAATAGAAACAACTAAACCGGTTGTATGATTAAGACATTTACCATTTACAAAGCCTATAAGATAAAGGCAAGTATGAATTATCAAAAGGATCACAAGGACACGCCATATATATGACCACACGGCGCTCTTTTCAAATTCAATTGAACCTGCACCTTCAACGCCACAGTAAGTTACTGTTATAGGCTTATCGCCATCTAGGATGACCATCGGAATAAAGTGACCAAACATCTTTATCCAATCTCTTGTTGTCTTAAATTCAAGCATTGGCTCTCCGTTAACTGTTACAGGCGCAAATTCACTACCAACCGGCAACCAGAACTGCCAGGTAAATGTTCCCTTCTCGTCTTTAACAGTAATTTCGCCATTATCAAGAGCACTTTGAAGCTCCTCCACTGTTAACGGCACACCGTCACGCATAATCTTAAAATATACCGACGCATCAAGATCAGACAAATTAAATCTGTCAACCTTATTGTTACCTGCAGAAACAGGAACAACGCTGTATACTGTATCGGTTACCTTAAATGTTGTTGATGCTGTTGTATTTAAACTTGGAAGCTTAGCACAATCAACAATAACTGTAACAGTTTGTTCACCTGTAGGAAGTGAGTTACTAAAATGTTCAAGTTTAGGAATGTAGCTTAATCTATTTCCTGTTGCGGAAGCAAATGCAGTAACATCAGTGTTACCGACAAATATCTTGTAGGTGGTAAGTCCATTATCAAATACAAACGGAAGTCCGTCACTGAAAAGTTCAAATTCAATTGGAGTATTGTTGACTGTTAGCTGATACTGTGTTATTTCGTATCCTCCGCCACTAATAACACCCATTGAAATGGATGAAGGATAATTTCTTATGGAATGCGTGTACTCATTTTTAAAGTCACCTGTAATCGCAACAGAAAGCTTTAATTCATAAGTTCCAAACATCTTTGTATCAAGGATTACCTTTATGCGTCCATCCTCTTCGAGAGTAGCAAAGGCATCCGCAGCTGTACCGCCCAAAATTGACGCCTCAATTCCCCAAGCATATTCCTCAAGCTCTTCCTTAGTCAGCTGAATTCCATCAAGGTGTACTGTGTAGAAGCATTCTACGCTTTCTGCTCCGCTTGGCACCTCATCAGGATGCTCTCCCTTTATATCAAGGGTTTTAGGGAAGTATTTAAGTGTATGGGAATACTCTCTGGAGAGACCATATTCCGAAGTTATTACAAAATGTACCTTATAATCACCATATGCGTTTTTAGCGGCATTCAATGTGAGTGTGATCTTACCATCAGTACCCACTCTGGTTGTAATATCTGCCTTGCTTCCATCTGGGGCTGTAGCAGTTACCTCCCATTTATAGGAAGAAAGATTTTGCAACGACAATGGTGAATTATTGGCATAAACCGTATAAACAGTTTGTGCACTTCTTGTTGATGTAGGTATCTCGTTACCGTGTTGTGCTTCGACACGATAGTAGGTCGGATTTGCTTCAATAATGCAGATCATTGAAGAATAAACTGTATAAGCGCCATCCATAACGCTTACGGAAATACCTATATCATTGTTTCCTACAACGAGAGGTATATCTTCCCCAGCTTTATATGTTTTACCTGCATAGGTTACAGACGAATCAGAATTGCCAAACACCTTTTCTAAGTCAACAAGTCCTCCGCCTGCCTGTTCATATACCTCATATCCAACTCTGACAAGATCGCCGCCCGAAAGATTAGCATTTATATATTGCATATTCGTGCGTTCCCATGTTGAGCCATTCTGATATTCAAGATAAGGAACTATATTAAGGGCTGGCTCTGCAAGAACGCTGAGATAATCAGCAGATACTTTGCCGTTAAATTCAAGCACCATGGTACCACCTGAAAGATAAGGTGTTCCTTCTATTGTGGCAGAAAAACCTTCTTTAAGGTTAAGAGCACTGTCCGGAGAGATAATACACGGCTTTGATATTTTCATTGTCTTGCCGTTATATGTTGCACTATTTAATGTTGCTCCACAGTTCTGGGCTATAACAGAAATGCTCTTAAAGGAAATATCGCTGTTATTAAGATCAATAGTCACTTTTGAACCGTTAACCTTATAATCATCAGAATCAAGTGTATATCTTCCCGAAAGCATATTGGCAACATCCTGCATCGTATCAACTATGTCATTGGTGGTTGCTGCTCTACAAGGAGTAAACATATATTTCTGTGTCAAGGATGATCCATTAAGATCTGGTGAATCGGCTCCAAGACCAAGGTATATAGTTTTGAGCGAAGGAAAGTCCTTTATGTATTTTTCAATAACATCTCCTGCAGAAACAGAAGAGTTTTGTTCATTAAAGGATCCGTCTGTAAGCACAAGAAGCCAATACTCCTTGTTTTCGCTGGAGGCCCAAAGATTATCCTGATTTTTAAGTCCTCTGTTTTCAAGTTCAACAACAGCATTTCTTATAGTTGAACCGGGAGTACCTCCTGAAGGAGATTTGGAGAGAAACGAATTCGACGAGGTCATTGCCTGCGTTATTTCTGCATTTCTGTCACTTGATGATAAATTGATCTCTATGCTCTTGTAATTATTCATAGGGGTAATTACAAGAACATCGTTCTCATCAAGCAAGGACATAAGCATTTGCAATGCATACAAAGCATACTCATTCTTATTTTGTGAAAGCATTGAACCAGAGTTGTCATAAAGAACAGAGACAATCTTTTGAGTATATCTTACATCACTGTTTCCTGAGTCTGCTGCAGAAGTTGGTATGACAAAGCCACAGGACAACAAGCACGATACTACAAGGAGTGCTGCTGCTACCCTGACGCGTAATTTCATTAGATTTTTCCTCCTTAAAATAAAATATTTACAAATAGGTACTTTTTGGGTTATTTTACATTTTACCACAAAACTATACAAAAGTCAACAATTTGCTACCAAGTTATGTATAGCTATGGAATTTAGTTAATAAATTGTTGACAATAATTTTATGATATGATAGAATTAGTTTCGTATACAAATGCATTTTGGAGGGACTATGTTATACACAACTTTTTGCATTATTTCAGCAATAATTTTGATTTTATTCATCATATTTTCCTTGATTTTATTTTTGATACCATATAAAAGAAAGCGCTTATTTCTTAAGCCATTTCATTTTTTAATATCCGGAATATTTCTTTCTGCCGTCTTTCTTTTCTATCCCTTGTATGTACCGCAGTTTATTGATAACTCTGTGCCAGTTCTTACAACAATATTGGCATCGCTTCATAATACGATCCGCTTATTTGTTGTAGACTGTGACTTCTCCTTCATAGTTGAGGAGACTAAAGATCTTATCCCTGCACTTCGCAGTTCATACACTGTACTTTATGCTATTCTCCTGTTCACAGCACCTATTATGACTGCAGGGGCTGTCCTTTTCTTTTTCCAAAATATATCTGCACATACCAAATTCTTTTTTAAATTTTTCAATGACACATATGTTTTTTCAGAGCTTAATGAACGCTCAATTGCCCTCGGCAAAAGTATAAAAGAGGCAGACAAAAAGAGGGTCATAGTTTTCACAGATGTGTACCGCAACGATGAAGAAAGCACATACGAGCTTATTGATCAAGCTAAAGAATTAAACGCTATTTTATTTAAAAACGATATTACCCTTATAAATTTCAAATTACATAGCAAAAAAACTAAGCTTTATTTCTTCATAATCGGAAATAACGAGGTGGAAAATACCAATCAGGCCTATAAGCTTTCAACCAAACCCACACCTTTTTTCAAAAAAGATATTCAAGATAAATTAGACTTGGATGACACTCGTATTTATTATGGCTATGACTACCGTAGAGCAGATACCCGTTTGTACTTTTTCTCCACAAGCTTCAGTTCTGAACACCAATTGGGAGCAATCAACACAGAGTATCTTAAAATAAGACGAGTAAATGATGTACAATCTCTTGTTTATATGCTATTGCACAACAATGGAGAGGAGATCTTTGATACAGCACTGGAAACAAATAATACAGTCTATAATCCTGTAACTAAACAAGAAGATAAAGAAAAAAAGATATCCGCTATGATCATCGGTTTAGGATTGCATGGAACAGAAATGCTCAAAGCACTCACTTGGTTTGCACAAATGCATCCCTACCGAATTGAAATAAATGCTTTTGACAAAAGAGACAAGATGGGTTCCCTGCTTCAATCAAGTCTTCCTGAACTTTTTGACTGGAATCCTGCAGATAAAACAGCAACTAAGCCCCTAAAAAATTATAATGACAATTTTACAACTCCCGGAGAAGCCCACTATAAAATTTCTGTATTTTCAAATGTTGATGTAACTCTATATGAATTTGACAAAAGAATTCAGGAGATCTCTGACACAACTTATGTTTTAGTTGCACTTGGTAATGACGATTTAAATATTCAGGTAGCTACTAAAATAAGAATTCTTTTTGAAAGAATGGGTAAGCATCCAACAATTCACACAATAGTTTACAATCCAAACAAACAGGATATGCTTAAACGCGGATTAACTTCTTCATATGATATAAGACTTTTCGGAGATGTTTCAACAAACTACTCCGAAGCATGTATATTGAATTCAGTGCTTGAACAAAAAGCATTTGAAAGACATATGCAATATACTTATAAACAAATTGAGAAGGATAATCTTACAGGAAAGAAAAAGGAAGATGCGATCAAAAAGTCCGAAACACAGTTTTGGAGTTCGGACTACAGTTACCGCTCTTCTATTGCTTCTGTAATTCATAATAAATTAAAAAAGCACTGTGGTCTTCCCGGAAGCGATAAATCCTCTGCTGACAGGACTCTTGAAGAAAAGATCTTTTATCAAACCGTTGAGCACCAGAGATGGAATGCATATGTTCGCTCGGAAGGATATGTATACGGTCCTATAAAGAATTATCTTGCAAAAACACATTCTCTGCTTGTTCCATATGATGAACTTCCGCCTTCAGAGCAAATAAAGGATGAGGATTAATTTATCTATTTACTAAAAACAAAGAGCAGACACATGATCACTCATGTGTCTGCTTCTTTTATTTGTCGGAATCAAGCATCGTTATTATTTCCGATGCATTTGTATCCGGCTTTACCTTTGACATTATATGTGCAATATTTCCCTCTTCGTCAATTATGAATGTAGTTCTAACCACACCCATTGAGGTCTTTCCGTAAAGCTTTTTCTCCTGCCAAACACCGTATGCCTTTATGGCATCAAGCTCGGGATCGGAAAGCAAGATAAACGGGAGGTCATACTTTTCTGCAAATTTTATATGTGATGCAGCACTATCCTTACTTATACCGATAACCTCAACATTTCTTTTACTAAAATCACTGTAAGCTGCCGCAAAGGCACATGCTTGGCGTGTACATCCGGGAGTATTATCCTTGGGATAAAAATATACAACCACTTTTTTACCTTTAAAATCGGAAAGCGACACTGTGTTACCGTTTTTATCGGAAAGACTAAAATTTGGAGCTTTGTCCCCTTTGTTTAACATATTTTTCTCCTTTATCCTATCTTAATCTCACATTTTGCATTGGCAGAATCCATAATAAGCTCATCAAGCTCAGGCACATTTATTCTTCCGGAGGTGGGATTCTTTATGCTTATTACCGGTGTTGTTATATCGGCTACAACCTCTGACTTCTCAAAGCAAAGATCAGCATTTGTCATTTCACAGTTGATAAGCGTGAGTCCTTTGCAGTAACAAAGCGGCTGTGTTCCAGAGATCTTGCAATTCTCAAATGTAATATTCTCTGCATACCATGCAAGATATTCGCCGTTAATTACACTATTTCTTACCACCACATTTTTAGCATGCCAAAAAGCATCCTTTGTATTAAAAGTGCAATTTTCAAAAGTAGAATCACTTATGTACTGAAACGAATATTTTCCCTTAAGCTCTACATTATCAAAATCAAGATTTACAGAGCGCATCATAAAGTATTCGCTTTCCGCTCTTGAGTCAACCATTTTTATATTTTCTACCGACCAGCCAAACTCTGGTGAAATAATATCACAATCCTTAATTATTACATTTTTGCATTCACGAAGTGCTTTTATTCCATGAAGCTTTGAGCCGTATATTTTAATATTATTTGAATACCAGAGTGCTGCACGGCAGCGTTCGGTGAGCTCAGTATCACTTATCTCAAGATCAAAATCATGCCAGAAGGGATATCTCAAATTCCAATAACATCCCTCAACAATAATATTTTTACTCTCTTTAAGTGCACTTTCTCCGTCTGCTGGGCCGTCAAAACGACAATTTCTCACGGTAATTCCATTGCTTTCATAAAGCGCTCTTTCCTTATCAAAGGTCTTATTTTCTACAGTTTTCATCATTGTCCTTCTAACTAAATAATGTAATATTTGTCTTAAAAATTATATCAGTTTTGTGTAACATTGTCAAGCAATATGATTTTATTAAAGTTAAATTCTATATTTAGCTTTTCTCATTTGACTTAATTTTTCACTTGATATTTTTTAATTTTTTTCAAAAACCTATTGACAAATTATAAAAATGTGATATACTTTAATTGTACCAAGTATCAATAAGGAATGAATGTTATGACAAAAAGAAACACATTGCAAAAAAAGATAGTTTTTGATATCTTCTCAAAGATGTGTAATCATCCATCAGCAGGAATGGTCTACGAGGCGGTACATGCTGAATATCCTAACATCAGCCGAGCAACCGTATTTAGAATTCTCGCAGAGGCAGCTGATGAGGGTATAATTTTGCGACTCAAGCTTAACGACTCATCTGACAGATATGATATCACAACTTGTAATCATCATCACATAGTTTGCAAAAACTGCGGTGCAGTTGCAGATGTTGACCTTGATTTTGATGATGCTTCCCTGCTCAAAGGAGCAAAGGGACATGAGGGCTTTCTCATTGAGAAAAGCCATGTAGAATTTTTGGGCATTTGCAAAGAATGCCAGACAACAATGTAATCCAAAAATAAAAAAATATATTAATTAAACGGAGGATTTTTATTATGAAAAAATGGAGATGTAAGGTTTGCGGTGAGATAGTTGAGGGTGAGCACGCACCCGAGAAGTGCCCTCTTTGTAAGGCACCCGCAGAAAAGTTTGAAGAGGTAGTTGAGTCTGAAAAGACTTGGGCTGCAGAGCATATAGTCGGTGTTGCGAAGGATGCTCCCGCAGAAATCATTGAGGGACTCCGCGCTAACTTTAATGGCGAGTGCATGGAAGTCGGCATGTACCTTGCAATGGCAAGAGTTGCTCACAGAGAGGGCTATCCCGAGATAGGTCTTTACTGGGAAAAGGCAGCATTTGAGGAGGCAGAGCACGCTGCTAAGTTTGCAGAGCTTCTTGGTGAATGTGTATCCGCTTCTACAAAGGAAAATCTTGCTGTAAGAGTTGAGGCTGAAAACGGCGCAACTGCCGGAAAATTTGAGCTTGCAAAGCTTGCAAAGCAGCTTAACCTTGATGCTATCCACGACACAGTTCACGAGATGGCAAGAGATGAGGCAAGACACGGTAAGGCATTTGAGGGTCTTCTTCAGAGATACTTCGGCTAATACATAATAAATGAGGGCAGTTCGTAAGAACTGCCCTTTTTTAATCAATACTATTCTCTATTAAGTAGTTAGGATCAATAAAGGTCGCACCAAGCGAAGCGAGTATCAATACATTTTCACCATCACAGAGGCCCGTACTGCCTGTCTTTCCAAGTGTCTCTCCTTTAATGATAAACTGGTCTTCACTCACATCAACAACATCAAGGTGAGTATACCATGTTGCAAGTCCGCATCCGTGTGAAACAATCACATAATTGCCATAAATATTATCGTATCCTGTTTCAATTACTCTTCCGTTATTGAGCGCTACTACACCAACACCGCTTGTACCGAAGCGATATTCATTTCCTTCTGCGGCATAATATGATGATGAGACTTTATATGAGTCTCCTCTCTTTGCATAAAGTGTAGCTCCAAGAGAAGCGAAGTCAAGAAATTCTCCAGTGAATAGCTTTTCAGGAGTTGAACTTTTTTCTGCTACTCTGTTTTTAATTTTCTGAACATTTGAAACATTTAACTCCTTTAATGAGTCAATAAGGGCTCCTATCGTTACCTTACTCGGCACAATATTTCCCTCTTCTGTATCTCCCGATATATAGATAATAAAGCTTTCAACCGCAGTGCCGTATGAAACAGTTATCTTATATCTTCTTTCTGCCATATCCTCAGTTATGGGAATCAAAGCGATTGCATCGTTTCCCATCTTGCCAAAGGTGATAGAGCCAAGCACGAAGGGCTCACAGTTAAGTGATATTCTTGAAACATCATCAATGTTTGTGCATTTAACAACACACAGCGATCCAACCTGATACCTTTGAGTTGGTATTGAAAAGTCTGCCTTCTCATGAATTGTTGCGCTGAAAGAATATTTTATATCTCCATAGAATTCGGCATCTGCTGTATCAAGCCAGCTCGCCTCTACTTCTATGTTAATCTTCTGCTCTTTGTCAATTACAGCATTTACAAGCTCTAAATGACTACCCTCAAAAACCTTGGAGCCATTTTGTTTTATAACTACATTGCAAATATCCGGAGCGTCTGTAAACTCAAAGTAAAGTCCGCCCGAGAGAATATAGCTCCTGTCTTCTGCAGTAATCTCACTGTTTCTCGTTTCATAAAATCTGCCGGATAACGATCTGTAATTCCATGACACTTGATTGGGTAGAATTACCTCTCCCGAAACGCAGTAAAGCTTTGGGGGTGTTGCAGAGCTATAAAAGCTCTCGGCATATCCTGATGAGAGTATCCTTTCGGTGTCCTTGTCATCAAGAAGATAGGTTCTTGCACCATTTAATGTGCAGTATCCAAGACCGTCGTCAAAGGAAAAATAAAATTTATACTCATTTTTAGTTCCTTGATGGTCAATATACGCCACCAAACAATTTGATGTATCAAGAAATGCGGGTAACGATGAGCCTTTCTTAAGATTCTCTGTAATTGATGCAAAGAGCGAGATAAGGCTCTCCTCGTCAGATCTGTTTACATATCCTTTTTCACTTTCTATAACTTCTCCGTTTTTATCATAAAGTGTTATATCATAAAGGTTATCATATGAAAATCCATATCTATCGGACAACATAAAGAAGCTGAATGCAGCTAAAAGAGTGGGCAGCAATATACACAATGCTATCGCTATGTGCTTTAGTGGCTTGCGACGCTTGAACATAGCATGAACTCTTTCATATAAGGACACTTTTTCTCCCATATTGCTCCCTCCTCTCTGCAAAATTTACTCTTACATTATACTACTTTTTTGCAATAAGGTCAAGAGCCATATAAATTTATATCAAAACGAAGGATATTCCGTAGCTTTCAGCATAGTCATGCGCATATGAGCCTTTCTGACAGTAAATAATAAGAGCCTGTGAGCAACCTTCAAAAGCTGAATATCCTATTTTTGTGACGCTTGGCGGTATGGTTATGCTTGTCAGCTCTGTTGAACCGTAAAAGCAGAACCAATCAATTTCCTCTACCCCTTCACTTATAATTACCGATGTAAGCTTAGAAGAAGCAAATGCCTTCTCTGCTATTTTTTTAATAGGGTGAGCGTCTATATGTGATGGAATTACAAGACGATCCTCATCTCCTGTAAAGCCCTCAAGAATAAGCATATCCCCCTCAAGCGTATATGTAAATTTATTTTTCTCGGGAATCTCCTCGGGTATGGTGGATATTTCTTCTTTAGCAAGCTTTTCAACTTCTGAGCGCAGAGCCTCAAGCTCTTTCTTATGCTCCTTTTCCGTATTATCATATTTTTCCATAAGCTCGTTGAGCTCCTTTTCAATAAATGACATCACCTTTTCATAATCATCGGCCCCATCCTCCACATCTGTAGCCTGCCCGAATGAGCATCCTGTAGTAAGAAAAGAAATAATCAATATAAGCACTAATAATACCTTGGCTTTCATTAAATTCCGCCTCCTTTTTTTACTATAAGAATATCATTTTTTCTGCGATAAATTCAAGAAAAAGCTGTCGTAAAATAATTTTTTATTTTTTTTAAAAATTTATCAAAAAGGTATTGACAAGAGAAATCTTTCATGGTATAATCTATATCGTTCCGCGTGAGGTGGACATGCTGGTGTGGCTCAATGGCAGAGCAGCTGATTTGTAATCAGCAGGTTGTTGGTTCGACTCCGATCACCAGCTCCAACGGTCTCGCTTTTTAGCGAGACCGTACTTTTGGGGGATTTCCCGAGCGGCCAAAGGGGGCAGACTGTAAATCTGTTGTCACTGACTTCGGTGGTCCGAATCCACCATCCCCCACCAGAAAAAAGCACTTAGCATCTGCTAAGTGCTTTTTTCTGTTTATTTGTGGTGGGTGATGGATTCGGAAGCTCGTGTGCATCGTGTATGCTACACAAAACATCCTAAATGAGTGTTTTTAAGGCACGGACTTTCAGAGACGACACTATGCCGATACAGACCATCACGCGCAACACGCCTCATCTGCGGCGTGTTTTCTTTTTTCTATTGCAATTCCCTTTTCTTTTTGATATAATAAATTATACTAAATAAAAAGTAGGAAAGTTCTTATGAAAATTACAGTTCTTGACGCCGTGACACTCGGCGCCGATCTTGACCTATCACCTCTCTCTACGCTCGGTGAGGTCACAGTATATGAATCTACATCACCCAATGAGGTTGCAGAGAGAGTGCGCGATACAGATATTATCGTGCTCAACAAGGTAAAGCTCAACAGAGACAATCTCTCGGGAGCAAAGAATCTTAAACTCATCTGCATTGCCGCAACAGGATATGATAACATTGACCTAGATTATTGCCGCGAGGCCGGTATCCAGCTCTCAAATGTTGTTGGTTATTCAACAAACTCCGTGGCACAGGTGACGGTGGCTACGGTACTTGAGCTATGCACACATATAAGAGAATACAATGCCTATGTTGTTTCGGGTGAATATACCCTTCTCGGTGTTGCAAACAAGGTCTCTCCTGTTTACCACGAGCTTGCGGGAAAGACTTGGGGCATCGTTGGTCTTGGAAATATTGGAAAAAAGGTTGCAACAATTGCCGAAGCTTTCGGTTGCCGCGTGCTTGCATTTAAGCGCACACCCGATGAGAATTATAACTGCGTAGATCTTGAGACACTCTGCCGCAAGAGTGACATAATCTCTATCCACACACCCCTTAATGACGGCACACGCGGGCTTATTGGCGAGCGCGAGCTCTCACTTATGAAGGAAACTGCAATCCTCTACAACGCCGCGAGGGGTGCGGTCACCGACGAGGCGGCGGTTGCCGAGGCGATCCTTAGCGGTAAAATAGGCGCATTTGGCTGTGATGTTTATTCCACAGAGCCATTCCCTGCCGACCATCCGTTTGCAAAAATAAAAGAGCTTCCAAATATCTGCCTTACTCCACATATGGCGTGGGCAAGCGCCGAGGCGAGAAAGCTCTGCCTTGACGAGATAATTGAGAACATCAAGGCTTATCAAAACGGTGTCAAAAGAAATGTGATAACATAAAAATAACGGTAACGCAATTTTGTGACCAAATCTCCCTCAGTGCTTCAATATCATCAATACGTTCATAGCTTTTGGCGGAGATATCATCAAAGAGCTCGGTCGGAATGTCATAAATAAAACGTTCCTCGGTATTATCATCAACTTTTATATAGTCAATATTATCTGCATTGTTTACTCTCTCTGCTTCCTGCAAAAAACCTCTTTTCGTCTGCATTTCGCCATACCAATCGGAGTTTACAACCGCGAGGTATATCTTTATCGACAAAAATGATACGACAATTGTTAAAAACAAGCCGATAAAGACCCACTCGATAACCTTTTTTCGTTTTTCATTTTACCTAACTCCTTAATTATTTTACTGTTTTGTTATAAAATCTTTCTCCCCTTTTATGTACGCACAGATCGCAGATAACAAACACAGCAAAATATATAAGTACTGCTATCAAAGAGATCACGGGATATGTCAAGAAGTCAAGGCCCTCAAACGGCGAGTGTATTAAAAACATTGAATTTACGTCATATGCTGCCGCTTCGGAAACAAGCGCGTGAAAAATAAGGTTGCAGTAACACCCGATAGCTGCCATTACAAATATTGAAATAATAATGTTTGTAATGTTTCTTTTCACATCTATTTTTATGTAGCCGAAGATCGGGAGCAAAAGAATATTAAAGAGAAGCGTGGCGTGTGCCGTTATGCTCTTAAAATTCTCATAATCGGCAAGTGTGGGATTCATTATAAAATCTACGTTTGCGAACATACCGACAAAAGTTGAAATGACACCGAACCAAAACAGATAATCAACGAAGAAGGAGCCGACTCTTGACTTTTTGTTCTTTAAGAAAGCAAAAATCAGAGCCGACCACATTACCACGTTGCAAGGATATATCGGCAAAATCAGATTAGGAGTTTCACCCAAATATCCTATCGCATTACCGCCCGACAAAAGCTTGAGTATAAACGAGCTGTAATGGAATACGATAGTAAAAATCGCCGCAAATAAAAGAATGATATTTTGAGTGTCTTCCTTTTTTACGAACTTTTTAATAAGCCATAATCCGAGCACGATTACGGCAATAAGAATAAAATTAAAGATGATTAGTTTGCCCACGGTTAGGTCTCCAATCTGAACTTTTTTGGTTTAAGCCACCATTGTTTTTGACAAAAAAGAGCGTTCACTTCGTTCTCTTTTCCATATTCTACTCCCTTTTGACAAGAGCGGTTCTTAAAATAACATAACACCTATTTACAAAGAGTATATCAAAAAAATGTGAACAAATCAAGGTATAAGAAAATAAGGGCTGAAATCAGCCCTCTTTTTTATTTTCTTTTATCATTTCACGCAGAGCCTCGAGAGCATCGTCAAGGCCGCCGACGGCATCAATTATACCGTACTTTACTGCCTCGTCACCATCAATTATCGAGCCCACATCAGTCGCCATCTCGTCTGGGCGCATCATAAGCTCATTTATTTTGTCAGGAGAGGCGTTCGAGTGGTCGCAGATAAATTTCACTATCCTCTTTTGCATCTCTTGAAAATATCTGAAGGTCTGGGGTACCCCCACGACAAGACCGTTTATTCTCACGGGGTGCACCGTCATCGTTGCCGAGGGCACGATAAAGGACTTTTTTGCCGAGGTTGCAAGAGGCACGCCTATTGAGTGACCACCGCCGAGGACTATTGACACCGACGGCTTTTTCATCGATGCTATCATCTCGGCAAGTGCAAGGCCCGCTTCAACATCACCTCCCATTGTGTTGAGAACGATAAGCAATCCGTCTATCTCCTCATTTTCCTCTATCGCCACGAGAAGCGGAATTATATGCTCATACTTGGTTGCCTTTTGTCCCTCGGGCAAAATATAATGCCCCTCAATTTGCCCGATTATTGACAGGCAATGAATGACTTCCTTTGAGTTTTTTGTAACTACTGAACCGTTTTTTACTATATCATCAAGTCTTTGTGGCTCTTCTTTCCCATTTTTTTCCTTTTCGTCGTTTTCTGACATTATCTTTCCTGCCTTTTCATCAAAATTTATGGAGTATTTTATAATATTATTGACACATTTAGTGGATTTAAGTATTTACAAACAAAGAAAATTGTGGTATAATATTTTTTGTATGGGATTTTGAAAAATAAAAAATTATAATACAGAGAGGTTTTTATTATGTCTAACAAATTCATTGTTGAAACTTCCGCAAGACATGTTCATCTTACACAGGAGACTGTTGAGACCCTTTTCGGCCAGGGACACACCCTTACCAACAAGAAGGACCTCAGCCAGCCCGGTCAGTTTGCATGTGAGGAAAAGGTTACTGTAGTTGGTCCTAAGGGCTCACTCAAGGCAAGCGTTCTCGGTCCTACCCGTCCTGCTGATCAGGTTGAGATTTCTCTTACCGACGCGCGCTCCATAGGCGTTGTAGCTGCCATTCGTGAGTCGGGCGACATCGACGGCACATTTGGTTGCAAGCTTGTTGGTCCTTGTGGCGAGGTTGAGATCGCTAACGGCGTTATTGCTGCAAAGCGCCACATACATATGACTCCCGCAGATGCTGAGGCTCTTGGCGTAACTGACAAGGAGATCGTTGGTGTTAAGCTTGACACAGAGCGTTCCATCATCTTCGGTGATGTTGTTGTTCGTGTTAGCCCCAAGTTTGCTCTTGCAATGCACATCGACACCGATGAGGCAAATGCTGCAGCTGCAGTTGGTACTGTTTACGGCGAGATCGTTAAGTAATTTTTGATAAAAATTTCAAAGGAGATATAAAATAATGAGCAAAGAATTTTCTTGCGAATACGCAATGAGTGCAGATGTTGCCAGAATGTGCACCGTTGCAAAGGGTCCGAACCACGGTCCCGCTCCCATTCCCGAAGAGGGCAAGTGGGTTCAGGCTAAAGAGATATGCGACATCTCCGCTTACACACACGGTGTAGGCTGGTGTGCTCCCCAGCAGGGCGCTTGTAAGCTCTCTCTTAATGTTAAGAACGGTATCATCGAGGAAGCTCTTGTTGAGACCATCGGTTGCTCGGGTATGACTCACTCGGCTGCTATGGCTGCTGAGATCCTTCCCGGAAAGACCATCCTTGAGGCTCTTAATACCGACCTCGTTTGCGACGCTATCAACACAGCTATGCGTGAGCTCTTCCTTCAGATCGTTTACGGCCGTAGCCAGTCTGCTTTCTCTGAGGGCGGTCTCGTTATCGGTGCAGGTATGGAAGATCTCGGTAAGGGCGAGCGTTCCATGGTTGGTACTATGTACGGAACCAAGGCAAAGGGTGTAAGATACCTCGAGATGACAGAGGGCTACTGCACGAGAATGGCTCTTGATGCTGACGATCAGGTTATCGGCTATGAGTTCGTTTCTCTCGGCAAGATCACCGACTTCAGCAAGAAGGGTATGGAGCCCAACGAAGCATACGAGAAGGCCAAGGGTACATACGGCAGATTTGCTGACGCTGTTAAGTACATTGATCCTCGTAAAGAGTAATAAGGAGGTAATGTATAATGGCTAATTTTGAAGGTTACGAAAGAAGAGAGGCGAAAATTCTCGCCGCTCTTAATGAGTATGGTATAAAGTCTATCGACGAGTGCAAGGAGATCTGCGACGCTTACGGCATCGATCCTTACAAGATCGTTGAGGAGACACAGCCTATCTGCTTTGAAAATGCAAAGTGGGCTTACACAGTTGGTGCGGCTATCGCAATAAAGAAGGGCTGTAAGAAGGCTTCTGACGCAGCGGCTGCTATCGGTATCGGACTTCAGGCTTTCTGTATTCCCGGCTCTGTTGCTGAGAACAGAAAGGTTGGTCTCGGCCACGGAAACCTCGGCGCAATGCTTCTCTCTGAGGAGACAGAGTGCTTCTGCTTCCTCGCAGGTCACGAGTCCTTCGCGGCTGCTGAGGGCGCTATTAAGATCGCTCTTAACGCTAACAAGGTTAGAGTTAAGCCCCTCCGCGTTATCCTTAACGGTCTCGGTAAGGATGCCGCTATGATTATCTCGAGAATTAACGGCTTTACTTATGTTCAGACCGAGTTTGATCCTTACGCAGAGGAAGTAAAGGTTATCAAGGAGACAGCTTACTCCACAGGTGACAGAGCTAAGGTTAAGTGCTACGGCTCTGACAGCGTTCCCGAGGGCGTTGCAATCATGCGTCTTGAGAATGTTGGTGTCTCCATCACAGGTAACTCCACCAACCCCACAAGATTCCAGCATCCCGTTGCAGGAACATATAAGAAGTGGTGCCAGGAGAACGGAGTAAAGTACTTCTCCGTTGCATCGGGCGGTGGTACAGGCCGTACACTTCACCCCGATAACATGGCTGCAGGCCCTGCTTCCTATGGTATGACTGATACCCTTGGAAGAATGCACGGTGA
>JAZOSH010000002.1:0-47922 GCA_045656985.1 Eubacteriales bacterium
TCAAGAGAACAGCCCCTGCTCCGCGCGATGAAGGCTGTCAGAGACAATCTGTTTTATTAAGGAGGTCAGGATATGGAAAACAAAAGAAGAGTTGCTCTTATCACGGGCGCATCGGTCGGAATCGGTGAAACTACGGCAATAAAGCTTGCCGAGGAGGGCTGTGACCTCGTTCTCCTCGATATTAATGAAGAAAAATTAGCCCTCGCAAAAGAGAAATGCGAGGTGCACGGCACAAAAGTTTTGACGTACATTTGTGACATAAGCAAGGAAGAAGATGTTAATGCGGTTGTTGCCGATGCAACAAACAAGCTCGAAAGAATTGATATTCTCGTCAATAACGCGGCGCTTTGGAGAGGCGCTGAGAGCTTCCTTCAGACGTCTACCGAGAAATGGAAGCTGTTTCTTGACATCAACGTCATGGGTATGGTCTACGTTACACGTGCCGTTCTTCCGCGGATGATCGAAAATGGCTACGGCAAAATAGTCAACGTCGCAAGTGTGGCGGGAGTTTACGGCAACGCGGATATGGCTTGCTATTCGGCAACCAAGGGTGCTATGATAGCATTCACCAAGGCACTTGCCAAAGAGGTGGCGCAAAATGGCATCAGCGTCAACAGCGTCTCTCCCGGAACTGTTTCAGCTCGTGTAGACGACGATCCCTATCACACTGTTCCTAATGATCTCTCATATATGGGCAGATCGGGCAGCGTTATGGAAAACGCCGAGCTTATCTGCTTCCTCTCTTCCGACAAAGCCCCCTACATCACAGGTCAGAACATACAAATCGACGGTTGCAGAAGGATGATATAACCCACCCGTGCTTCAACTCGGTGAGCTGATCAAGCAAGAGGTCGCAGCCGATAAAGAGAATATCCGTCGCAACTCACTCTCCTACTTCGGCATCACGATAATCATCTGCTGTACGCCATTCAGAACATATTTGATTCTACCTTTTACGAACTCGGCAAGACAAACTATATGCTTTTTGAGTCGGTTGTAACGAACAGGACTTATTATGGTATTGTGTTCATTCTTTATGTAACAAATATATAGACTCCTACACTCATGGGAATTGCCTTGCTCTTCGGCATTGGAAGTGCATTTGATAGCGCCGTGTCACTCGTGGCGTATTTATTCCTGCCCAAAAAAGAGAAAATCAGTATTCTTGATGTTAAATAAACAAAATTTTGTGATTTACTGATAGTACCTTGAAAAACTTTCTACATTGTGGTATAATCAATTATACTTTTAAGTTTTATGGAGAAAAAATGAAGATTAAGGGTGCAATATTTGATATGGACGGCACTCTTGTTGATTCACTTATGTTCTGGGGATATCTGTGGAAACGAATCGGCAAGAGATATTTTGAAGATGAAACCTTTTATCCCGACGAGTCATTTGACAAAAGGGTAAGAACAATGATATATGTTGATGCGATGGCCGCCTTCAAGGAGGAATACGGAATTGAGGGCGAGCTTGATGACTTTCTTGCCTTTGCTACCGAGGAAATAGGTGTTTTTTACAGAACTGTGGCAAAGGCGAAGGACGGTGCTATTGAGCTTCTTGAGCATCTAAAGGGGTGCGGCGTTAAACTTTGCCTTGCGTCTGCGTCGGCAAAAAATATGGTTGAGATGTCGCTTGAAAGCTGCGGACTTGCTAAATATTTTGACGCGGTACTCTCCTGCGTTGACATCGGCGTTAGCAAAGACAAACCCGACATATATCTCAATGCTCTCGGCGAGCTGGGCTTGAGTGCCCATGAGGTCTGCGTGGTTGAGGACTCCTATGTTGCGCTTGAAAGCGCAAAGAGTATTGGACTCTACACCGTTGGAGTATTTGACAAGTACAACTACGGTCAGGACCGCCTTGCCGCCTCTGCTAACATCTATCTCGGTGATAACGAGTCCCTCTCAACTCTCATAAAATTGATAAACACATAAAAAAACCGCAGACAAGTTGTCTGCGGTTCTTTTTTTAGAGCTCGGGCTCAAATATAGGCATAATCTCAAGCTTGAAGAGATTTGCCTTGTGCTTTCTGTCAATAATCGCCTTTTTCTCGGCATCGTCTATCTCACCTGTGCGGATATATCTGTCAAGCTCGGCGTAGGTAAATCCGAGATTATCCTCATCCGTCTTGCCGCAAAGTCCGTCTATCGGCACTTTATCAACAAGCTCGCGAGGAAGTCCGAGCACATATCCTATAGCCTTTACCTCCTGAACAGTGAGCTTTGAGAGAGGGCTGAAGTCGCCCACCGAGTCACCGTATCTCGTTGAATATCCTACCCAGTCCTCCGAGAGATTGCAGGTGTTAGCCACTCTGCCGTTTACACTCTGTGAGAGGGCGTAAAGAGTTGTCATACGCACACGGGGAGGGATATTATTGACCGTCTGCGTGGTTATCTCAATATCGGCAGGAAGACTTTTCATAACGCCCTCAACAGCTTCCTTGACATTCACAACATAGTGCTTTATTCCAAGATGCGCCACAAGGGCCTTGGCGCAGTCAATATCATGCTGCTCTCCGCAAGGCATAAGCACACCGATAACCCTATCCTTACCAAGCGCCTCAACGCAGAGTGCCGCTACAACCGAGCTATCCTTACCGCCCGATATACCTACAACGGCATTACAGTCCTTTCCGTTATTCTCAAAAAAATCTCTTATCCAAGCAACACAGTCATTTTTTATCTTTTCAGCGTTAAACATAGAAGCTCCTTTGATTTTATTTCTGCCTTAATTATATAATTTCGTCCATGATTTGTCAACAATATGGTTTATTTTTTTAGAAACTATTTACACGCGTCTCTTTTTGTGATAAAATATTTCTTGTAAAATTTCAACTCAAAAGGGAGAAACGAAATGGCTGAATTGTTTGAAATACTCATGATAGTTAGCTTCGGCGCATCGTGGCCGCTGAATGTTCTTAAATCCTACCGTGCAAGAACAACAAAGGGCAAGAGCCTTGCGTTTTTGCTTCTCATTTTCTTCGGCTACATAGCAGGAATTACATCAAAGCTTATCAATCCCGCTTACATGGCTGCAATCGGACAGAAATGGTATGTTCTCTTCTTCTATGTACTTAACTTTATTATGGTCGGCGCTGACCTTCTTATGTATGTAAGAAACAAGAGACTTGACAAGCTTGCTGCTGAAAACAACTAAAATAAAAAAGACGGAAATTCCGTCTTTTTTATTTTCTTGGAATAAACAACCCTTTCTTATCAGGCTTTTTTTCAAAATTCTTGACAAAATATTTTGGGCGTGTTATCATTATAAAAAACCATAGGGGGACAGTATGAACACAAAGAAAATTCAGTATAAAATAAATATGGACCGCTTTGAGCTTATGGAGCACGGCCCGATAAATATAATCTTCTTTGGCGACAGCATAACAGCAGGCGGTTTTGCAGGTGACGAAGGCGACAAGGACGCGGCGTTCCCTGCAAAGCTTGTAAGGAAAATAAGAGATGTGCGTGATTTTGTGCCTGTAAACGGTCTTAACTATGGTGTTGGCGGCTTTATGGCTCACGAATCGCTCAACCGCTTTATGACACAGGCGGCACCCATTGAACCCACCCTTATGGTCATTTGCTTCGGTCTTAATGACATAAATGACACCAAGGAAAAGTTTCTTGATTCCCTTCGCACCATGTTTGCCGAGTGCAAGAGACGAGATATAGACACAATATTTATGACTCCAAATATGATGAACACCTATGTTGCCGAGGGCACCGAGGAAAGACATCTTTCCTATGCCGCAAAGACGGCGCGCGTGCAGACAGACGGCACAATGGACGACTACATCTACAGTGCAGTTGCCCTTGCAAAGGAAATGGAGATAACCGTTTGCGATTGCTATTCAAAATGGAAAGAGCTTGCAAAGACAGAAGATACTACCCTTCTTCTTGACAACCGCATAAATCACCCGACAAGAGAGATGCACAACCTTTTTGCCGATGCTCTCTTTGAAACTATTTTTGGCACAGAAGCACTCGATATAGCCGAGAACGACGGCACAATGTATATTGAAAGATAAGGAGAGGTATATGCTTAAAAGAAACCTTCACCTGTATTCTATAATGGCACTTGCTACCGACCATGTTGACGAGATATGCGAGGACATACGCTATCAGTATGAAAACGGAATTACAAACTGCGTTCTCTTCAGAATGACACTCGTACCCGAGGGCACACCGCCTGTAGACAAAGCAAAGGCGCTTTGTGAGAGATTTGATAAATTCAAGGTAAAGCTTGATGCAATGGGCGTTCCCTGCGGAATTCTTGTTCAGGCAACTATAGGTCACGGCTATGTACTCAGCGAGTGGTTCCCCTATCAAAGATACACAAACATGACAGACGGTAAAGAGGAATATGTAGTCTGCCCCTATGACAAGGGCTTCCACAACTACATATACGACGCGCTCCGCACAGTTGCCTCGCACAACCCTTGCCATATAATGATAGACGACGATTTCAGACTTATGTACCGCGGTGGCGGAGGTTGCGCCTGTCCTATGCATATGAAGCGCTTCAACGAACTCGCAGGCACGAGTCTTTCGCGCGAGGAATTTGTTGACCTTGCCTTCTCGGGCACTTCCGAGGGCAAAAGAGCTGCCGACATCTTTATTGACACGCAAAAGGAGGCTATCCTTACCTCAGCAAAGGTTATGCGCGAGGCTATAGACAGCGTTGACCCCTCTATCCCCGCATCCTTCTGCTGTGTCGGAAACAATGTTGAGTTTGCCCCCGAGGTAGCAGAGATACTTGCAGGCGAGGGACACCCAAAGATGGTGCGAATCCACAATGGCCGCTACTGCTCGGTAGGAACAAAGGGCATGAGCGGCGACTTCTTCCGTGCAAGAGCACAGATAGAAAAGCTTCGCGACAAGGTGGACATCATTCTCGCAGAGACCGACACATGTCCCCACAACAGATACAGTACAAGCGCTTCCTCACTTCACGCCCACTTTGTAGGCTCTCTGCTTGAGGGTGCAAAGGGTGCAAAGCAGTGGATAACAAGAGCGCGAATGATTGACCTATACGAGCCCGAAAGCGGCAGAGCATATAGAAAGATACTCTCAAAATACGCACGCTTCTATGAGGAGCTTGCCGAGATTGAGCCCACTCTTACTTGGCGCGGATGCAGAATACCCGTCTTAAAGGAGCCTTATAAGTTTCTTGAGAGAGGTGCGAACCGCGGCTATGACAAAATGAGCGGCTGGGGCAACTGCGTGCTTGAAAGATTTGGTATTCCTATGTTCTTCTCCTCACAAAACGGAGGCATACTCTGCCTTGAGGGAGACATTGACACACTTCTCACCGACGAAGAGATACTTTGTGCACTCCACGGACCTGTGCTTCTCTCGTCAGACGCGGCAGAGCGCCTTATCACGCGTGGCTTTGGCAGATACCTTGGAATTGATGTAAAAGCGGCAGACGGCGCAACACCAAGCCTTGAGATAATACACATCAATAATATCCCTGCCGCGCTTCAGGTTGGCACAAAAGCGCTTATCCCCCTTTTCGAAAATACACACTCTACCTCCTCGGTATACCACGCGGTTGACGGCAAGGAGCCCGAATATCTCTTTCCAGGTGCCACCGTTTATAAAAACGATCTTGGCGGCACTGCCTTTGTATTCTCGGGAACACCCAAAACGGGCTTCTCTATCGGCGAGGCATTCTCATATCTTTGCTCGTCAAGAAAGCTTCAGCTAATAGACATGCTATCGGCTACAGACGAGCTTCCCGCATACTATCCACACGACGAGGAGATATACCTCAAGGTGGCAGACATGGCAGACGGTGGGCTTTTCTGTGCGGTATTCAATCTCGGACTTGACCCCATTGATAGCCTTGAGCTTGTCATCCGCAACCAAGCAACCAAGATAGAAAAGCTGATGCCAGACGGTACGCGCCGCGAGGTCGCATTCACTGTAGAGGGCGACAGATATGTTATTGACACTCCCTGCAATATCCTTGAGCCTGTAATTTTGTTTATATATTAAATAGAAAAAGCCGTTGACGGTGTCAACGGCTTTTTCTTATTTTATTTTCGTGCTCTCACGAAGATTTAGCTCATATTCTATATTTATCTCTGCCTGAAACTCATTTCCGTTTATTCTGTCAAGCATAGCTCTTGTTATCTTCTGCGCTATCTCGTCATTATGCGGGTTTATTGAGGTAAGAGAGGGGGTGAGGAAACGCGCCTCGGGAATGTCATCCATGCCCATTATAGCAATATCCTCGGGGACACGAAGCCCTCTGTCATGTATGCATCTCATCGCACCTATCGCCATACAGTCGTAGGCACAGATTATCGCACGAGGAAGAGTGCCGCGCTCAAAGAGCTTCTTCATTGCGGAATATCCGCCGTCCTCAAATCTCTTTTCGGTAATTGAGATAAAGTCCTCATTGATCTCACCGAGCTTATCGGTAATAAATTCACAGAAACGCGAATATTTGGCGTCAGTATTCTTCTCGCCAATAAAGCCTATGTCACGCACTCCGTTCTCAATAAAATAGTCTATTGCCTCGGAAATCTTCTCGGCATAGTATCTTGACACCTTGATATCACACACCGAATCGGGATCCGAATTGATGAGCGCTATCGGCACCTCACTCTCGTGCTCTATTCTTGAGCGCCTGTTTATAAAGATTATGCCATCAATTGAGGCATAATGGGAATAATATTCGGTAAGCTTTTTCTCGGTCTCCTCCGAAAAATCGGTTGCAGCAACACATATCTCACAGTTGTTCTCCGAAAGATGCTTCTGTATAAGCGAGAGCAGGTGCGCATAGTGCGTGCTCTTGAATTCGGGGCATATAACGGCAATAACAAAGCGCGGATACTCGGCACGGTAGTATTTTTTGAAGCAACCGTGCTCCTTTGCTATCGCAAATATTTTCTCGCGTGTCTGCTCATTCACATCGTTGCTCATTGAAAACGCCTTTGATGCCGTTGAAACAGAGACATGCGCAAGCTGTGCTATTTTAGTTAAAGTCATAATATCACCTCACCTATATTATACATTACCTCTTCGTAAAGTTCAAGCATTACACGCAAAATTTCAATTTTTTTATTACTTATCACATTTGACAGAAAATATCTTTTATGATATAATTCATGTGTATACCCCTTTGAGGAGGCACTTATGGAAAGGCTTTGCGATCTTCATACTCATTCATATTATTCTGACGGCACTCTGTCGCCCAAGGAGCTTATAAGAGCGGCTGAAAAAGCAGGGCTTTCTGCAATAGCACTATGTGACCACAATACTGTTGACGGCTTGCGTGAATTTCTTGATGCTGCGCGCGGTCACGAAATTATTGCTATTCCAGGGGCAGAAATCACAACAGAGCATGAGGGCACCGAGCTCCATCTTCTGGCACTTTTTCTACCCGAGAACTCCTTTGAAAAGTTAGAAAATTACCTTGACGCTATGAATGAGCGCAAGAATAAAGCATATGTTCTTCTTGAGAAAAGGCTTTGTGAGGCGGGATATCGCGTTGACCTTACCGCAATTATGGCATCAACGCCAAACGGACACATAAACCGCGCGCATTTTGCCGCAGAACTATACAAAAACGGATATGTAGGAAGCATCAAGGAGGCATTTGACGGTATTCTTTCAGAAGAAGCGGGCTTTTACCGTCCCGCAGAGAGATTACAGACGCTTGATGCGATAAGATTTGTGACCTCACTTGGCGCTCTGCCCGTGCTTGCACACCCCTTTCTTAATCTTACCGAAAATGACCTTCGCCACTTTCTTTCGCTTGCCGTTCCCGCAGGGCTTATAGGAATGGAAACAAGATACTCTGCATATGACGAGAAAACCGCAGCACTTGCAAGCGAGATAGCACGGGAATTCTCCATTCTTGAAAGCGGTGGAAGTGATTTTCACGGCACAAATAAGCCTGACATTTCTCTTGGAAGCGGAAAAGGCACACTTATGGTTCCCTTCTCGTTCTCCGAGGCACTAAGAAAAACATGCGTGTAAATTTCCACATTTTATAATATACTAATATCAGAAGCACATTTGGAGGACTATAATGAAGCACTTAAGATCAAGGCATGATGTTTTGCGCGAGCTGAAAAACCTTGCCTTCGTTATTCTTGGCACTGCAGTGCTTGCCTTTGGCACTGCCATATTTATAATTCCCTTTGATCTTGTTACAGGTGGCATTTCGGGAATATCAATAGTTCTCGAAAAGGTGATACCGCTTGACATTTCGGTTGATATATATGTCATCGTATTAACTTGGCTTCTCTTTTTTGTCGGGCTTGTTGTACTCGGCCGGAGCTTTGCCTTGAAAACACTTGTTTCAACTATATTCTACCCTATAACCCTCTCGCTCTTTCTGCGACTTGCCGACCCCACTGTTCTTGACGGCTTTTTCTACCTCAAGAGCTCGGTGCACGGAAGCCTTTCACTTCTGCTTGCGGCGGTCTTTGGCGGAATACTTGTTGGTGCGGGCTGTGCCATAACCTTTCTTGGCGGAGGCTCTACCGGTGGAATGGACATTGTTGCATTTGTTATCTGCAAGATATTGAAGCGACTGAAAAGCTCTGTGGTGATATTCATTATAGACGCCGCTGTAGTGCTTCTCGGTATGTTTATCATCGGCGATCTTGTAGTTACTCTGCTTGCAATATCGTCGGCATTTGTGGCGGCGCTTGTTATAGACTATGTATTTCTCGGCAGCTCAAGGGCATTCGTTGCCCATATTGTTTCTGACAACTATGAAGAAATAAACTCTCAAGTAATAGAAAAGCTTGAACGCACAACAACGATAATAAATGCCGTTGGCGGATATTCGCGTGCGGAAAAGCGTGTTCTTATGGTATCCTTTACAATAAGACAGTACTCCGAGCTTTTAAGCATTATAAACAAGGTTGATAAATACGCATTTGTCACCATCAGTCAGGCGCACGAGATAAACGGCGAGGGCTGGACAAGAGAATAAAACAAAAAGACTCACCGAGGTGAGTCTTTTTTACATCTTATTTTAAGCTTATACACCCGAGAAGCTTATACTGTTGAGAATAAGTGCGCTGTAAAGGAAAAGAACATCTGCATTCTCAAAATTAACAAGCCTTCTATCTATCCAGCCCTCAAGGTTTTTGGTGGTTGCGCTTCTGATATCTATGAGATAAACTGTATCGTATGCCTCAACAAAGAGAGGTGCAACACTTGATCCGAAGGAATCTCTGAATATCACAAGTGACTTACCGGAATTTGATGCAGGATTGTCTATACGAACACCGCCTATTACTCCGTTAAGGAACATCTCATACGCATCTCTGCCCGAAAGACGGTCAAGAACATACATATCTCCCTGGGTGACGGTATCTGCCATATATGTCACCGTGCAATTATCAAGAATATCATTGGTAAGATAGACAAGCTCATCGGGCTCGGGGTTAAGCGCGCTATGTCCGTGATATACGCCCTTAAAGCCTTCAAACACATTTTCCTTATACTCACCCGAGAGTCTGTCGGAGATACCCATTTCACTTGCGAGCTTATTGACGACAGCTTCTATCTTCTCCTGACGCCAGTGGGTGTCGGTGCGATAATAGTCCTCTAATTCAAGCTCGCCAAAGATATCAATATATTCCATCTCGGGAAGAGCCCCGGTAACCTTATCCTTAAGACCTGCATAGTCAGGCGCGGGATAACCGTAATTCTCGGCAAAATAATAGTTTTTATCGGGAACAAGAGAAAAATAATGATTTCCTCCGTTGCCCTTAACGAATTTATCGTAATATGCCTGCAATCTTCCAATGGAATAATTCACTGCCTTGTCGGTAAATTGAGGCGTTATCGCCGCAATATATCCATCCTCAACGGCGTGTCCGTTATTTTCCTTTAGTCCGAGTATGCCATACTGAAACTTTGCTTTCAGACCTCTGAAAAAGTCTCTGAACGGAAACTGATCTACAGATGCGTCCTCAAAATCGTCAATTACAGATTTATCAAGAACGCCCTCCCAGGTTATCTTTTGGGGAAAGAGCTCAAGCTCCTTTCGCTCGGATTGAGAGAAGGTAACCGGATTAATTATCCTTACTATACACATTATTACAAAGAAGGCAATGAATAGAACAAACACCGAGGTAACTACTATATTTCTTATTTTATTATTCATATCAATTACCTCCTATCAGAATCTGAAATAAAGGAAGGGGCTGAACGAGCCGTCAACGAAATACGATGTGACGACAAGAAGCATTCCTGCAACGAATATAGGCTCAAGCACATTTATTATCATGTTACCTGTCTTATTTTCTCGTATCTTGAGAACAACATTTTTAAGAACAGGTGTTGCACCAAATACTGCAGCAATAAGAACAAGGGCATAACTGCCAAGATAGTATGCCGTCTCGGAGCTGAAGAAGGGCAAGCCGTAAGCACCGAACATTGAGCCGATGTCGGTTATAGCGCCCGAAAGTCCGTTTGCACTGAAGATAGTAAAGCTGATGAGTATGAGTAACCATACATATATATATGAGAATACCACAGGTATCTTTGAGAAGAATTTATTAAGGAAGAATTTCTCAAGGATAAGGAAGAGCGCGAAGAAAAGACCCCAGATTATAAATGTCCAGTCGGCGCCGTGCCAGAAGCCTGTAAGGAACCACACAACAAGTGTGTTAAAGAGCCAACGCCACTTTGAAACACGGTTTCCGCCCATGGGAATATAAACATAGTCGCGGAACCATGTGCCAAGCGACATATGCCATCTTCTCCAGAATTCGGCAACACTCTTTGAAATAAATGGATAGTTAAAGTTCTCAAGGAATCTGAACCCGAATATGCGGCCAAGACCGATTGCCATATCTGAGTATCCCGAGAAGTCAAAGTAAAGCTGGAAGGATATCGCAATGGCATATATCCAATACATTACCACAGATTTGTCGTCGGACGCCATAAGTGTTCTCGCAAGTCCGCCAAGTGTATCTGCGATAAGGACCTTCTTTGAAAGACCTATAACAAAACGAGTAACACCGCTTGAGAAGCCCTCAAGGGTGTGGCATCTCTCTGTAAGGTCCTCCTCAACCGTCGTATAACGAACGATAGGACCTGCTATAAGCTGCGGGAAAAGTGCAACATATGTTGCAAGGCGGATAAAGCTCCTCTGCACCTTTGCGTCACCGCGGTAGACATCTATCGTGTAGCTTAATGTCTGGAAGGTATAAAAGCTGATGCCTATGGGAAGGGCAAGTCCGAGAAGAGATATGCCCGAGCCGAACCAGTTATTTATATTACTGATAAAAAAGTCGGAATACTTGAAAAATCCGAGCACTCCAACACTCGTTACAACGCTTGACCAAAGGAATACCTTTGAGAGCATTTTGCCGCGGAATCTGTCTATGAGAAGTCCGTGTATATAGCTTGAGATAGTTGTTGCTATCATAAGAAGCACATATGTCGGCTCGCCGTAAAAATAGAAGAAAAAGCTGAAGATAAAAAGAATAAAATTCTTTGCTTCAAAATATACATAATCGCCCGTTTTCTTTTTGAAAACTCTGAATTTGAAGGGTACTATAAAATAAAGAAGAAGTACCGCAGCAAAAAAGTAGTACAAAAAGCTAATACTTGAGAAAAGCACGCCATGCCTCCTTAATATTTTGACTTAAGCTAACAAACGGATCGAGGATCTCTCCCCAATCCGTCTGAAAGGAAAACTATGAAATATATTACTCTGCGTCTGCGGGAGTCTTAACCGATGCGAAGAAGGTATCAATAAAGCCCTGCTTCTGCTCTGCGGTAAAGCCATCCGGAACCTCATCGTTCTGAACTACGATCATCTGGAAAAGAACGATATCACCGTAGTTCTCACAGATAACTGTGTTTGCCTCACGGCAGATCATCCATCTGAGGTCGCAATTGTCTGTAAGGAACTTCTTGAACTCCTCAATATCTGTTCCCTCTTCAACGCGGAAGATGTAACCCATAAAGGGGCTCATCATACCGGTAGCGAAATTGTAGCCCTCGCTGTAGCCTGTGGGAGTCTCGGTAAAGCCCATTATGAACTCTGCATCCTTCTCAACGGGTGTAGCGATAAGCTGGTAAGAAGCAAAGGTCTCGTATGTCATATTTTTATCTTCCTCTGTTGCATACTCGTCATTTTCAAGAGATGCCATGTACTCGTCGTACTGTCCGCGAAGATTTACGAACTCTGCATACTTGTCAAGCAGATCGTTTGCAACTGCCTCAAGAGAAACATTTTCTGTGTTTACTTCCTCGTTTGTGTCGTCGGAATTGTTTTCGTTATTACATGCAACGAATGTAAGGAGCATAAGTCCTGCAAGAATAAGTGCAATAATTTTTTTCATTTTTTTACTCTCTTTCTTATATTATGGTCTTCTTTTTAGACCTTTCATACATAATACAAAATAATCTTAAAAAAGTGACCATGTTTTTTTAATTTTTTTATTTTTCGTAAATAAATTTTTCAACAGTCCATATATGACCGTTCTCGCCCTCGCTCACAGAGAGCAAAAAGCATGCTTTTGAGGAAAGCCCGTTAATAAAGTTCTGCCATTCGGCGTCACTCTCAAAGACGATCTCTGCAGAAAGCTCGGCAGAATCGAGAGAAATCCCCGAAGTCCTCTCAACCTTTTCAACCGACATGGCAATTATGCAGTGGCTCTCCCCGTCTGCTTCCTCGCCCCCCGCGAAGTAGCATGCCTCGGCAGTGCCGCTGATAATCGCCCAGTCGCCATCTATATGTTCCGCCTCGGCGGCAAGCTTCTCTATAGCCAAGGAAGCCTCCGACAAGCCGTTGAGGGCACTTGCTTCATCTGAAGCATCGTCCTCACCATTAAGCTCGTGCGCTCTATCAAACCCGTAATTGCTTCCCGTGTCAAGAGGAGGATTTATGCGTGCACCGTATATTCCGATGCCCACAACTATCATTAAGGCGCACATAGCCCCCGCCAAGCGCATTCCAAAGGAGAAATCAAAGCGTTTGCTCTCTTCTCTCTTTTCACTCTGCGCTCTTTGCGCCTCGATTTTTTCCATCGTGCTCCTGACAAGCTCCTCACGGGTGCGGATCGCACCAAGCGTTGATCGCAAGTCATTTTTTTTCATTTTTTGAATTACCCTTTCGCATTAGCTGTTTCTGTCATCCTCAAGCTCAAGCTTAAGCTTTTGGCGAGCTCTTGAAAGACGCTTTTTGATATTTACCTCACTTGTGCCGAGAAGCTCTGCTATCTCACGCACTGACATTTCCTCGTAATAATAAAGAAGAACTACCTCCTTCATATTTTGCGGCAGGCGGAGTATGCTTGAATATATCTCGTTTTTCTCCTCTGCAGAAAGTCCCTCATCACTACCATCGGCAAGACTGTTTTCAAGCAGATCATCAAACGATGAAATGTTTTTCTTCCAAGGGGCTGTGAAATGTGAGTTGCAGGCATTAAGCGTGACTCTTATTATCCACGCCTTTCTGTGCTCCTCGCTCTCAAAATTCTTTTCTGAGGTAAAGAGCTTCAGAAATACCGTTTGAAAGATATCGTCGGCATCGTGTGAGGATTGCGTTTTGGCAAGCGCCAACCTCATGACCATATCGGAGTAGTGTCTTACGACCTCCTCGGTCATCTCGCGTGGCAGACCGCTATCGGAAAATCTATATGTGTCGTTTTCGTTGAAAGCTGTCATTCCGACCAATGTCCTTTCATAAGTAATACCAAAAATCAAAAAAAAGGTGACACGAATTTTTAAAAAATTTTTTCTTCCTCTTTTGACCCTGTTTTTATATTATACCATACTTTAGGAAAGAATTCAATAGTTATAATAACGCGCCTCTCTTTTGCGCAAGATATATAGGCAATTCTCTGCATATTTTGGAGGTTCTCTATGTGTACGGCATTATCCTTTCCCGCAAAGCATCATTATTTTGGGCGCACCCTTGACCTTGAATACAGATACGACGAGGCTGTGGTGATAACACCGCGCGCCTTTCCCCTTCTCTTTCGCGAGCGCGAGGATATGGACAGGCATTATGCTATAATGGGTGTGGCTTCTGTCCTTGACGGCATTCCTCTTTATTACGACGCCATCAATGAGTGCGGTCTTGCGGCGGCAGGGCTTAATTTCACAGAAAGTGCTGTCTATCTTCCGCACGACAGAGGAAAAGAAAATCTTACGCACTTTGAAATAATTCCCCGTCTGCTGGGAGAGTGCCGAAGCGCAGACGAAGCGTGCAAAGTCGCAGAAAATATATGCATAACAGCAGAGCGCTTTCGACCAGACCTTCCCGCCGCGCGACTGCATTGGCTCGTAGCGGACAAGTCCTCTGCCTTCGTGCTTGAGCAGCGAGCCGACGGAATGCATATCATTGATAACCCTGCAAGGCTTCTTACCAACGAGCCGCCGCTTGAGTTTCAGCTGCAAAACCTCAAAGAATATATAAATCTCACCCCTTATGACAGAGAGGGCAGCTTCTCTCCCCTGCTTGACATAAAGAGTGACAGCCGCGGAAGCGGTGCTATCGGCTTGCCGGGTGATTTTTCCTCTGCCTCCCGCTTTGTGCGCGCCGCATTTGTTTCACAAAACGCGAAGAAGCCCGACGGAGCACTTGAGGGAGCCATGCAATTTTTTCATATTCTTTCCTCACTTGAGCAGATCGAGGGCTGCATTCGCACCTCGGCTGGGCTTGAGCGCACGCAGTATGTCTCCTGCTATGACACCGACAACGCAATTTGCTATTATAAGACCTATGAATGTCTCTCGCCGCGCGCTGTCAGCCTGAAGCGCGCAGAGCTTGACGCAGACAAGCTTGCTGTCTTTCCCATGCGATTTGACTGCACTGTATCGCATGAAAATTGAAAGAAATATTGACTTTTTTGTCGTTTTATGGTAGAATATCCGGCGAGCGAGTGATACGCGGAGGATTTTATGGGAATTTTAGAATTATTAATAATAGCTGTCGGCCTTGCTATGGATGCCTTTGCGGTAGCAGTCTGCAAGGGACTTTCCACCCAAAAGCTTATGAAAAGGCACTATATTATTATCGGTCTGTGGTTTGGCGGCTTTCAGGCGCTTATGCCTGCGATAGGATACTTTCTCGGTTCTGCCTTTTCTTCATATATAAATAAAATTGACCATTGGGTAGCCTTTGTACTCCTTGCCATTATCGGCGCGAACATGATAAAGGAGGGATTCTCAAAGGAGGAGGAATGCTCAAGCTGTGATTCCTTTGCCATAAAAACGATGTTCGTTATGGCAGTAGCAACCAGCATTGATGCTCTTGCAGTTGGTGTTACCTTTGCTCTCTTGCCCGATGTAAATATTCTTCTTGCGGTAGCCTTTATCGGCGTTATCACCTTTGCCCTCTCTGCACTTGGCTTGCGGGTTGGAAATGTCTTTGGTGCAAAATACAAGAGCCGCGCTGAAATATTTGGCGGCGTTATACTCATTCTTATGGGAACAAAGATACTCCTTGAGCATCTTGGCATCATAAATTTTTAAAATAAAAAAGCACACGGATTTCCGTGTGCTTTTTGTTATGCATTTACTATCTCTCTTGCAACATGAACGCCACTTGCCGAGGCATGCGAGAGCGAATGTGTGATTCCGCTTCCGTCTCCGATAACGAAAAGTCCCTCGTGGTTTGACTCAAGACGCTCGTTTACCTTGACCTCCATATTGTAGAACTTGACCTCAACGCCATAAAGAAGCGTATCGTCATTTGCAGTTCCGGGAGCAATCTTATCAAGGGCATAGACCATCTCAATAATTCCGTCAAGAATTCGCTTGGGAAGAACGAGGCTGAGGTCACCGGGAGTTGCATTGAGGGTGGGAGTTACAAAAGACTCCTCAATTCTCTTTGCTGTTGAACGCTGACCGCGGATAAGGTCGCCAAAGCGCTGAACAATAACGCCTCCGCCAAGCATATTGCTAAGGCGTGCAATAGACTCACCGTAGCCGTTGGAATCCTTAAAGGGCTCAGAAAAATGCTTTGCAACAAGAAGAGCAAAATTTGTATTCTCTGTCTGCTTTGCGGGGTCCTCATAGCTATGACCGTTAACAGTGATAATTCCGTTGGTATTCTCATTAACAACAGCGCCCTTCGGGTTCATACAGAAGGTACGCACCTTGTCACCGTACTTGGGCGTTCTGTAGACTATCTTACTCTCATAAAGCTCATCGGTAAGGTGTGAAAAGACCTCCGCAGGAAGCTCAACGCGCACGCCGATGTCAACGCGGCTTGATTCTGTGGGAATATCCATATCCTTACAAACGGTCTCCATCCACTTGCTTCCGCTTCTGCCGACCGAGATTATACACTTTTTTGCAGTGTATTCCTTACCAAGAGTGAGCACCTTATATCCACCCTCAACAGCAGATATCTTCTCAACGGGTGAATCAAAGAAAAACTCCACCTTGTCGGAAAGATACTCATAAAGATTTTCAAGCACTACATAATTTATGTCGGTGCCGAGGTGTCGCACAGAGGCATCAAGCAGGTGCAGGTCGTTCTGCATGCATATCTTCTTGAACTTACTGCCCGCAGTTGAGTAAAGCTTTGTTCCCGCTCCACCGTATGCCACATTTATCTCGTCAACATATCTCATAAGCTCAAGCGCGCGCTCCTTGCCTATGTACTCATAAAGCGTACCGCCAAAGTCATTGGTTATATTATATTTCCCGTCAGAAAATGCGCCTGCGCCACCAAAGCCACTCATAATAGAACAGCTCTTACAGCCGATACAACTCTTTATCTTCTTTCCGTCAATAGGACAGTGACGGCGTGCAAGCTCGTGACCTGCCTCAAAAACGGCAACCTTAAGCTCGGGGGCAAGACGGGAAAGCTCATAAGCCGAGAATATTCCACCGGGGCCCGCGCCTATTATCATAACATCATAATTCATAAATTTCACCTCTACTATTTTTTCCTCATTTATTTTACCACATAATATAAAATATTTCAACAGTTTTCTTTTAACATATTTTACTTTACAAACAAAGACTCATATAGTATAATAAAAGAAAAAACAAGGAGACCTATATGCTGTCATTTGAAAGCGATTACAATCAGGGCGCACATGAGAAGATACTGCGCCGTCTAATAGAGACAAATAGAGAAAAGCTTGTTGGATACGGGCTTGACGAATACTGCGAATCGGCAAAGAAAAAGATAAAGGCGGCTTGCCAGAGCGAGGACTCGGAGGTCTTTTTGCTTGCAGGCGGAACACAGACAAATCAGCTTGTTATCGACACCGTGCTTGACTCCCATGAAGCGGTCATCGCCGCAGAAACGGGACACATTCACGGACACGAGGCGGGAGCTGTTGAATACACAGGCCACAAGGTGCTGACAGTACCCCACGAGAACGGAAAGCTCTGCTTCTCTGCCCTTGTTTCTCTTCTTGAAAGCTTTGAAAACGACAAGAACAATGAGCACATGGTGCACCCCGCTATGGTATACATATCTCACCCGACAGAATACGGCACCCTCTATACACGCGAGGAGCTGACAAAGCTCTCGAAAATATGCCGCGAGCACTCGCTTTATCTCTTCCTTGACGGAGCACGCCTTGGCTACGGCCTTATGTCGCGCGGAAGTGATGTAACACTCCCGCTCCTTGCCGAGCTTTGCGATGCCTTCTATATCGGTGGTACAAAGGTCGGTGCACTCTGCGGCGAGGCTGTTGTCTTTAAAAAGGGGGCGGCTCCGCGTGCATTCTTCACAAAAATAAAGCAGCACGGCGCACTGCTTGCAAAGGGCAGACTTCTCGGTGTTCAGTTTGACACCCTCTTCACCGACGGACTTTATTTTGAGATAAGCAAAAATGCCATTGACAAGGCAGAAAAAATGAGGGCGATTTTCTCCTCCCTTGGCTTTAAGTTCTATATTGATTCGCCTACAAATCAAATATTCATAGTGCTTGAGAATGAGCTCTATAAGGCGCTTTCACAGCGCGTAAGAATGGGATTTTGGGAAAGATATGACGAAAATCATACAGTTGTCCGTCTCGCAACAAGCTGGGCAACGACCGATGACGACATTGACGAGCTAAAAGTAATACTTAATGAAATATAATTGAAACATGAGCTAATATGAGAACTTTAACCATTACAAGAGAAAAGACATTTGTTGCCTGCCTCGGTAAGATGAAAATCTACATTGAAGATCCCTCGTCGGCTGAGATTATTATAAACAATGTCCCCTGCCGGAAAATAGGAACTCTCAAAAACGGAGAAACGGCAAGCTTCGAGATAAGCAACGAGGCAATGAAGATCTTTGTCATCGCTGACAAGCTGAGCACCAACTTCTGTAGTGAGCTCTATGAGCTTCCCGAGGGCGAGGAGGACATTTCCCTCTCGGGAAAGAATAAATTCAATCCTGCAACGGGCAACGCATTTAGATTTAACGCCAACCCAAGCACCGAGGCGGTAGGTAACCGAAAAAGAGGTAGTAAAATTGGCATTTTCGTACTGATTGCCGCAATAATTTTAAGTGCTCTTGCGAGCTACACTCTTACTAACATACTACTTGATAAAAATAACTCGAAAAGCAAGAATTTTTCAAAAGGAGGTATGACAATAACACTTACCAACGAATTTGAGGAAACCAACATCGAAAACTTTACTGCCTCTTACATCTCGGATGATGTGATAATTCTTGCATTAAAAGAGGAATTCGTATTGGCAGAAGGTCTTGATGCACTCTCACTCAATGATTACGCTGAGACAATTATTGAATTTAACGCGATAGACTCTTCAAAGATCAAGAAGGATGACGATCTTACATATTTTGAGTATGTATTTAAAAATACCGAAACAAATCAAACATTCAAGTATTACTCCTATGTTTTCAAAACGCATGATGCCTTTTGGCTGATTCAGTTTGCGACCTTTGAGGATACGCACCAAAAATATGAAGTACAAATAAAGGAATGGGCGAAGTCAATAGAGTTCGCCAAATAAAAAAACCGTAGGCTTGACCTACGGTTTTTTCTACGGCTCAATGGAAGTGATGCTGTTTTTCATTATTATTTTTCAAAGAAAGGACGCACTCACACCGGCTGTGTCGTATTCCCTCATTTTTTCTTCACACATACATTTGTAATTTTCATATTTTCAATCCCACTATAATCGGCATCGGTATTCTCTGCAATGACATTGATATTCTCAAATGTGAAGTTTGAGAGCAGGTACTGCGAGCGTTCAGCCTTTACATTGAAATATGTTTCGCAGTCGCACTTGATGCGGCGCATTGTGACATTGTCTCCGTAGGACAGAGGGATATCGTTTCTGTCGCCAAGGTTATAAAACTGTGTCCAAGGGTTGATGTTTATGAAATTTCTGACCCCCTGTGCCTCAATATCCTCAATAAGAATATATTCGTATCGCTGGGGAGTATCGGGACGCATCTTGAGCCAGAGAAGATTGAATACTCTTGATATTTTCACGCGTCTGACGATAATATTCTTGCAGTGAACCGCCTCCGATCCGCAAGTAAGCGCACCGTGGCAAAGGCCATATTCACAGTCCTCAACGATTATCCTCTCATTTGAGCCGTTGTTTTCATCCGTATCGGCATAAGGTCCCTTGCCACCCTTGAGCGCAACAGCATCGTCTGCAGTCTCAATATAGCAATTTTTGATAAGGAAATCTGTGCAGGCATCAATATCAATGCCGTCTGTGCTCGGCGCTCTTATCGGCTCCTCGGGAGAATATATGTAACAGTTAAGGAATTTCACACGGCTTGACTTATAGATATGATTAGTCCAGAACTGCGAGTTCTGAAGCTTCAAGCCACCGACAAGAACATCGGTGCAATTTGAAATATAAACAAGTCTCGGTCTTTGCTCGTCCTTGTTGGTGCACTTGGGGTTCCATGCTCTGCGCGCCCAGAAGGCACGCCACGATCTCTCACCGTTGCCGTCAATAGTTCCTTCTCCGCACATAACAAAGCCGTCAAGGCCATCTGCGTTGATAAGTGCCGAAAAATACTTACAAGTCTCACCCTCTATTCGCGTCTCAAGCACGGGATAGTCGCAAACATCGTCGCTTCCCTTGAGTATGCCACCCTTTTCTATATAGAGATGAGTTCCCTGCTTAAAGAAAATCGCGCCTGTGAGATAAGTGCCTGACGGTACGACGATAACTCCGCCGCCCTCTGCTGATACCTTGTCAATAAGCGACTGTATCTCCTTCGTATAGACCTTGCCGTCATCGTACACGCCATAATCAGTGATGCAATACTCTCTGCCAAGCTCTGCTAGCGATGGTATCTCTGTATCATAAAACCACTCGTCTATCGGTGTGCCGTCCGGAAAAATTTCTTCTTTTCTCATGGTAAAATATCTCCTATAAGTAGTACGAATTTATTTTACCATTTAAAAGAATAAATGTCAAGTAAACTGCAAATTTTGCGTTGTCGGTCCGTTAACCTATATTATTCATCTTTTTCAAACAGCTCGTTTATACTTACACCGAGTGCCTTGGCTACCTCGTCTATGATCATCATATCGGGGTAGCTTTTTCCGTTCTCCCACTTTGAGACCGCCTGCACAGAAACCGAGCAACGCACCGCAAGATCCTTTTGTCTTAAATTTGCCCTGTGCCGAAGCTCTGCAAGCCGTCTGCCAAATTCACGCATATCTATCAAAGCATTCTCCCCCCCCTCAAGCATATTTTAAGCTCATTATAACACCGTTCGGTGCTATTTGTCAATACCATACGGTGTTTTTGCGTATAATAAACTTAAATAAAGCTGTTATACGGAGATAAGATATGTACATCTACAAACGCGTGCGCGACCTGCGCGAGGACCATGACAAAACGCAAAAGGACATTGCCACAGTTCTTAATATGCAGCTCACTGTATATCAACGCTATGAGCGCGGTGAGCGAGAGCTTCCCTTATGGGCTGCGATAAAGCTCGCCGATTATTACAAAGTCACCCTTGATTACCTCGTAGGGCGTACTGACAAATAATATAGATAACAAAAAACGGGCGATTCGTGAATCGCCCGCTTTATTATTTTTCTCAAGCCCTATTGTAAAATGCCAAAAGATATGCTAAAATGTGTTTATCACACAAAGCCAAATAGTAATAACCCCTTGGTGAAGTGGGCATTTTTACAGTGTAAAAATGCTGACTCTTTTTCCACTTCGATAATGGAAAATATATTTGATTTTGTGTGGTAGCAAATCGAAGTCCTGCATTTTTTGTGTGTGCGGCTTCGGTTGCACACACTTTTTTCATTTTAAGGAGGAATATAATATGTTCGAATCATGGTATGCCGACATCGGCAAAAAAATTAAAAATTGGGCAATTTGGTGCTTTATTATTGAAGCAATCGGAGCAGTTATCACAGGCCTTGTATTTTTAATTAGTTGGGGCTTTGAAGATGCTTGGTGGGGACTTTTTATAATCTTCTTTGGTCCTATCGTTGCCTTTGTTGGCTCGTGGCTTCTTTACGCATTTGGTGAGCTTGTTGAAAAAATATGCGATATAGAGCGCAACACACGGGGAGAGATAGTATCCGAAGCACAGCAAAAGACAAAATCCGAGAGAGTCAGCAAGTTGGAACACCTCCGCGCCAAGGGACTTATCACCGAGGAAGAGTATCAAGAAGCAATTGCCAAAGAAGACGAGGTAATGTCATGAATACAGAAAAGAAGGATTTAAAGTGCAGTTGTATCATTACTTCATTATCAATCGCTGCACTAGTTTGCTCTGTATTAAATATAATCACTTATTACTTTATACGACCTTCTATATCTAATGATGGTTTTGGTTTATTGACTATTAACTTTGGATTTCCTGTAATAAAATCTATACCTTTTATTTTGTTACAGCTTCTTCCATATATTCTTTTCATTGTGTATATTACAAAATTTTACTATAAAGATAAAGCAAAATTAATTTTTCCTGCTTTTTTTGCGATTTTGGCCATAACACCATTATTTGAAACTTTGTTGGATATAGTTTTACTTAATATGCCTTTAAATTTTTACATAAAATTTGACAAGGAAACGCTGATCTATAATTCACTTACCTTTCTTATATTCGCTTGGGCTTTTATAAACTCACTTTGGGGATTAACTAAAAAAGTTGGATTTATAGTGCCACTCGCACTTGGAATGCTTGTTCAGCTAACCCCCATCCAATCAGTTATAGCTCAGTTCGATGTTTTTATAACACATGGTAGATTCCTCTTTTTAGATTCTCCCCGTCAAATCATATGTACTATCTTTTCTATTTTGAGCACAATATTGCTTTACATTGGCCTGCTCATATTCGGCTTGAAAAATAATCCTTCGTATGTTCTTTTAGAAAAAAAGCTAAAGGAAACGAGAGACTTATCTACCATGCCACCTGACAAAGCATTAAAATACTTAAAAGAATGTTTTGAACTTGAAATAATCACCGAAGAGGAATATCAAGCTCAAAGAGCAGAAATAATAAGCAAATTATAAAATAAAAAAGGCTTCTCAATGAGAAGCCTTTTATTTTTATTAAACTATTATTTCCTCAAAGGGATTTGCGTTCTTATCGGCAAGGGGCTTCATTGTCGGGAACAGGAGCACATCACGAATGGACGCGCTGTCTGTAAGAAGCATTACAAGTCGGTCAACGCCAAAGCCAAGTCCGCCTGTGGGAGGCATTCCGTGCTCAAGTGCCATTACATAGTCATAGTCAACCTGTGCGTTAGAGGTGGGGTCAAGCATCTTTCTCTCTGCAACCTGCTTTTCAAATCTCTCTCTCTGGTCAATAGGGTCATTGAGCTCGGAGAATGCGTTACCGAACTCGGTTGCGTTGATGAAGTACTCAAATCTCTCTGTGAACATAGGATCGTCGGGCTTACGCTTTGCAAGAGGCGAATTCTCAACGGGATAATCGTAAATAAATGTGGGCTGAATAAGGTTCTCCTCAACGAATGCATCAAAGAACTCTGCAAGAATTGCGCCCTTTGTGGGTATCTCGGGAAGGTCAACATGCTTCTCCTTTGCGATAGCGATAGCCTCCTCGTCGGTCTTGATCTCATTGAAATCAACGCCCGAATACTTCTTGACAGCCTCTATCATTGTGAGTCTCTCCCAATGTCCGAGGTCTATCTCCTTACCCTGATATGTGATCTTTGTTGTTCCGCAAACGGCAACCACAAGCTTCTTCATCATCTCCTCTACGAGGTCCATCATTCCCTTGAAATCGGTGTAAGCCTGATAGAGCTCAATAGATGTAAACTCGGGATTATGCTTTGTATCCATTCCCTCGTTACGGAAGATACGGCCTACCTCATAGACCTTCTCAAAGCCACCAACGATAAGACGCTTAAGATAAAGCTCGGTCTCAATACGGAGAACCATATCAATGTCAAGTGTATTATGATGTGTTATAAAGGGACGAGCCGATGCGCCGATCTCAAGTGTCTGGAGAATGGGTGTATCAACCTCAAGGAAGCCCTTCTCGTTAAGGAATGAACGAAGGAAGTCAATTATCTTGCTTCTCATAATGAAGGTCTTTCTTACATCGGCATTCATTATGAGGTCAACCTCTCTGTGGCGGTACTTTGCGTCAACATCCTTAAGTCCCTTGAACTTCTCGGGAAGCGGACGAAGCGACTTTGAAAGCATCTCAATATGTGTCGCATGAAGAGAAACCTCACCGCTGTTTGTCTTGAACGCGATACCGCGAACACCAACGATGTCACCTATATCGTAATCCTTCTTGAAGGAGGTATAGTCCTCCTCACCAACATCATCGCGCTTTACATATATCTGGAGCTCGCCCTCGCGATCGGAAAGGTGCATAAAGGAAGCCTTACCCATAATTCTACGGGACATCATTCTTCCTGCAACCGAGAACTCCTTGCCCTCGCACTCCTCAAAATTATCCTTTATATCGGTGGAGTGAGCCGTAACATCATACTCTGTCTTGGCATAAGGGTTATTTCCCTCATCGGTCATCTTCTTGAGCTTCTCGCGACGGACTATCTCCTGCTCGGAAAGAGAAATGTTTATATTTTCCATTTTTATCTCCTTTTTATTATATACATCTTTAACTTATTTATTTTACCACAAAAACCTTATATTGTCAACAATTTTGTACCTGTGTCAAATAATGCTGTTGATAAATTCAAATTTTGATTTGTCAATCATTTAATAAATTTTATTATCAGCTCAAGAGCTATCACAACAAGCGTCGATGAAATAGCCACTGTAAAGAGACTCTTTCCAATATACGCAAGAGCGATTGCCACGACAAGCGCAACAACTGCAAACCATGGGTTCGTAGTTGCATCAAGTATCGCGGGAAAGGTCATCACTGCAAGTGTGACATAGGGTACATAGTAAAGAAACGAGCGAATAGTCTTGTTTCTTATTTTTTTGCGTATGAGCGTCAGCGGAAGAACTCTTATAAGGTAGGTAACAAGTGCCATGCCGAATATATAAATGTAAACATTATGCATCCTCTTCTTCCTCCTTTACGGGAAAGAGTATAGCCGCCACGAGAGAGATGACAACGGTGAGAATAATAATTTTTATTCCCTCCGAGATGCCGTCAAAGAGTGGTATCTTCATAAATGCGAAGCTTGCCGCAAAGCTTACGGCAACAAGAAGTGCCACTATCTTATTTTTCTTTGCCTCGGGGATAAACACCGAGATGAACATTCCATAGAGGCTGACGCTGAGCGCTCCAACGAGCCACGCAGGCAAGAGACTTCCGAGAAGCACTCCCGTAAGTGTTCCAAGCGACCAACCCGGCACTGCGACCGCCATCGCTCCGTATGTAAATCTCGGCTCAAGATGTCCGTCCTGCGAAATTGACGCACCAAACACCTCATCGGTTATACAGTAGCCAAGCAAAAGCCTTTCTGCCGTGGTAGCCTTGGGCGAAAGCTTCTGACTGAGTGCGCAGGACATAAGCAGATAGCGCGCATTTGCCACTGCCTCCATAACAAAGACCTCAATATATGACGCGTGTGCCGCGATGAGGGTAAACCCTATATATTCACCTGCCGACGCGTTGATAAGAAAGCTTGTGAGTGTTGCCTGAAATGCAGTCATTCCCGCATTCGCAGCCGACATTCCGAGAGAAAGCGCAACAGCAAAGTAACCGAGTGAAATCGGAATACCCGCGCGCATTCCACGCAAAAACCATTTTCCTTTTGTCATGCCTTCCCTCCTCACAAAATCATCATTATTATTAAATGGGCAAACAACCATTATATTTTATATCATTCGCAAGGATAAGTCAAGAGTTTTCTTCTTTTGGAATTAAACTCCTTTTGCTTTGTTCCAAAAAAGATATTATTTCCGTTTTTGATGTTTTTGAGGTGACTTTTTTGACTTTTTTGAATTATTTTTTCCGTTTTTGGAATATTTTTTCAAAAAAACTATTGACAAGTTGAAAAAATGGTAGTATAATAAGCACACAACAAAGAAAAAATCGATTTTTATGAGGTTAGATATGGCAACTGCTAAAAAGAAACCCGAGATGCTCCCCAAGGGTAGCGACAAGGATGCAAAGAAAAAGGCTCTGCAAACCGCAATAGCACAGCTTGAGCGTGATTACGGCGCAGGCACGATAATGAAGCTTGGCGATAGCAACGCACTTGAGGTGCAGGCGGTAAGCACAGGCTCCATCTCACTTGATATGGCCCTTGGAATCGGCGGAGTACCGCGTGGAAGAATAGTTGAGATATTCGGCCCCGAGTCCTCGGGTAAAACAACGGTTGCCCTTCACATAATCGCAGAGGTTCAGCAGAACGGTGGCGAGGCAGCATTTATTGATGCAGAGCACGCGCTTGACCCTGTTTACGCAAAGGCACTTGGAGTTGATACAGACAACCTGCTAGTTTCCCAGCCCGACTGCGGAGAGGACGCACTTGACATCACAGAGTCGCTCGTTCGCTCAGGGGCTATTGATGTGGTCGTTGTTGACTCGGTCGCAGCACTCGTTCCCCGTCAGGAGATAGAGGGAGATATGGGACAGGCAATGGTCGGTGTTCAGGCAAGACTTATGTCGCAGGCGATGAGAAAGCTCTCGGCAGTAATTTCCAAGAGCAACAGTATCGTAATATTTATAAATCAGCTTCGTGAAAAGGTCGGCGTAATGTACGGCAATCCCGAAACAACCCCCGGCGGTCGCGCACTTAAATTCTATGCTTCGGTTAGAATTGATGTCCGCAAGACAGACCAGCTCAAGAACGGAAGCGAGATCTACGGAAACCATGTAAGATGTAAGATAGTAAAAAACAAGGTCGCTCCTCCCTTCAAGGTAGCAGAGTTTGATATACTCTACGGCAAGGGAATTTCCCGTTCAAGTGAGATAATTGACTACTGTATCTCACTTGACATCATAAAAAAGAGTGGCTCTTGGTTCTCATATAACGGCGAGAGGATCGGCCAGGGCAAGGAAAATGTGCGAAAGCTCATTGAGTCAAAGCCCGAAATGCTCGCAGAGCTTGACAAAAAGATAAGAGCTCTTAAGGATAAAATAGAAACAAGTGCATCAAGTGATGAATTTGAGCTTGATACAGATGATGACGATTTTGACATCAAGACTCTCAAGTCGGAGTGTGACGATCAGTGACGATAAAGGTTACAGCGCTCACAGCTCTGAACAGCGGAAATGAGGTAATGCTCTCAATTGAGATTTCAAACGGCAAGGATAGCGAACAAAAAAAGCTTATACTGCTAGCCGAGCAATTCACCTCGCTTCGCATAGGTAAAGGAGAGATAGACACAGAGCAGTTTGACGAAATTGCTCGTGCCGCGAATATCGCTTCTGCCTACAAAAAAGGGCTCTACCTTCTCGGATACGGCGCCTGTTCCGAGAAAAAAATGAGATACAAATTGAAGATGAAGGGCTTTGATGAGGACTCGGCTGCCGCTGCAGCTACAATGCTTATAGAGCATGATTGCATCAACGAGAACAGTGATGCTCTGCGCGAAGCGGAGAGATGTCTTGCAAAGCTCTGGGGAAGAAAACGAATAGTTGCCCACCTCTATTCAAAGGGCTATAGCGATAGCACGGTAAGAGAGGCATTATCCTCTCTTTCGGAGATAGATTTTGCAGAGAACTGTCGTAAGCTTATAGAAAGAGACTATGCACGCCGCCTTAATGAGGCACGCGGCGACAAGGCAGCAATGGCAAAGCTGTGCTCTGCGCTTGTACGAATGGGCTATTCGTTCTCTGAGATCAAAGAGGCGTCGGACGGTATTGCCGCCGATTAAGCTAACGGAGGTAAATATGTTTATGTTGAATGTTATACTTGCTTTTATTGGAACTATATCTTTTATGTACGGATTTCTTGTTTGCTTCAAGAAAAAATACAATCTTGTAAACGCATTTGCAAGAAATGCACATGCAAAGGATGCCACCTATGCTGAGCAGATAGGTCTTATCGCTCTTATGTCGGGAATGCTCTTCATTTTCGCAGGCATCGTTGGATTTGTTTCGGCAAATCTTTGGGTATCGGTATTGCTTCTCACTATCTGTGGGGCAATAACCTCTTCCCTTCTTGCACATAGCACCATCAAGGCTAACAGAACATAATTTTGCGAATATCCCCCCCACATCGCAAAAAAGCAGCACCGCAACGCGGTGCTGCTTTTATTTTATTTACCTATTATCTTATCACCGTAGCTTACAAGATTGCTTGTTGCTACATTTACAAGTCCGTTCTCACGCTCAACGGTTATTACAGGGCAATTCGGATTTTCGTTTATTACATTTGTGATGACCGAATTACTCAAATACCCTCCCACCTTGATGGCAGTCCTACCGCGACAGATGACATTTGAGACGGTCACTCTCGTTATGCCGTCGGTAAGATTTTTACCGTATGCGAGATCACGCTCACCGAGAAGTATCGTGCCGAAGTGATCCATATTCATATTGTCCGGCATACAGTCAATTACGCCATCGATAATTACATCATAGATATGCGTATCACACGCAAGAAGTCTTACGATATAGCAGAGATTTGAGTAACCAACTATGTTTCTGACAACGATGTGGTGAATATCTGCTTCGCGGATCGACCAATCATGGTGCATCGCGTGCGTCGACTTCACCTCACCACCGAGGAAAGGCACGGTTTTTCTTATAGCAGTAAGTGCCACGATATCGTCTCCTGTTCTGCCCGTTATGTCAGACACGGTAATGTGGTGACAGCCGTTACGGATATCGACTCCGTCCTGATTTTCCATATTCATTCGCATACCGTCGATGACCTTTGACATACGCATATCGAACTCTATCTTCTGAACTCTACCATATGAGCACGCCTCAAGGGAGATTCCCCAACCGTGAGAGTCAATAATTTTTATATTCTCTATCGAGAAATTCTCAACATGAACGAAAAGAACTCCTATGCCGCGCCAGTCGCCGTACTGCGATTCACCCTCTTTTCCTGCATCGGTACCGTACGAGTAGGCATGCTTATCCCAGAAATCGAGCTTACCGGACTGTTTTCTCTCCTCGGGTACCCAATAAGCGTACTTTATAAGGTCCTCATCCTCATAAGGACAGGGGTTAGCAAGAACCTTTGAGCCGTCTCCCGCCGCTCTCGGATGATCCGCACCCTCAAGCACACAACTACCCTCGCCGCGAAGATGCACATTCTTTATTTTTTCGGGATAAGAAATGCCCATTCCGCTGTTTGATGTGCGAAAGAAATTGTCACGGCAACGGTCGGAGAGCTTTATCTTGCAGTTTCTGAGAACAACCGTGGTGTTCTCGGGAATAAGTATTGCTCTGTCAAGAAGCCAATAGTCGCGCTCGGGCTCGATATCCGACTCACGGGGCGGTATTACGAGCGTTCTGTCGCTACCGAGGGCAGCCATTGCCGCTTCAATTGTCTCGTTGTCGCTCATTCTTTTAAAATCATTAACATTTACCATTTAAGCACTCCTGTATTTCATATTATTTTCCGTAGCTTATAAGATTGCTGGTTGCGACATTTTGAAGTCCGTTCTCGCGCTCAACAGTTATTACAGGACAATTTGGATTTTCGTTTATTACATTTGTGATAACCGAATTGTTAAGATAGCCGCCGACCTTGATAGCGGTTCTTCCGCGACAGATAACATTTGAAACGGTTACCTTACTAATTCCCTCTTTAAGGTTTGTTCCGTACGCTGCGTCGCGCTCACCAAGAAGGATAACTCCAAAATGATCCATATTCATTTCGTCAGGCATACTGTCTATAACTCCGTCTATAATGATGTCATGGATCTGCGTATTGCACGCCAAAAGGCGGACATTGTAGCAAAGATTTGAGTATCCCGTTATATTTCGTATTACTATGTGATGAATACCGCTCTCGCGACGCGACCAGTCGGTGTGCATTATCTGCACCGAATCAACCGTTCCGCCGGGCATTACTGTGTCACCTGCGATAGCGGTGAGAGCCACGATATCGTCACCCGTTCTGCCCGATATATCAGAAACAGTGATGTGATGACAGCCGTTACGAAGGTCAATTCCGTCCTGATTTTCCATGTTCATTCTCATGCCGTCAATGACCTTTGACATGCACATATCAAATTCAATCTTCTCGACAGTACCAAAAGCACACGACTCAAGCGAAATTCCCCATCCGTGCGACTCAACTATCTTGATGCCGCTTATTGAGAATTTCTCAACATTTGCGAGAAGAATGCCTATACCTCTCCAGTCGCCTTTTTGGTACTCGCCCTCTTTGCCGGCATCGGTTCCATACGACCAGCCGTGCTTATCCCAAAATGTGAGCTTGCCCGACTGTTTTCTGTCCTCGTCTACCCAATATGCGTATTTGATTAGGTCCTCATCGTTATAGGGGCAGGGGCAGGCGAGTGTCTTTGAGTCGTCTCCTGCCGCACGGGGATGGTCTGCGCCCTGAAGGACTGCATTCCCCTCGCCCTTGATATGTATGTTTTTGATCTTTACAGGGTCGCCAACGCCCATTCCGCAGTTAGCCGAGCGGAAGAAATTATCGCGGCAACGGTCGGAAAGCTTTATCATGCAGTTTCTGATGATGACAGTTATATTCTCGGGAAGAAGGATAGCACGGTCAAGCAGCCAATAATCGCGCTCGGGCTCAATATCGGACACACGGGGCTCTATTACAAGAATTCTGTCCTGTCCGAGATTTGCTATCGCGCACTCAATCGTTTCATTATCTGTCATTTTTTTGAAATCGTTTATATAAACCATAAGCTCCTCCTATGAAGCATTTCTCGACTTTATTATAGCATAAATAAAATAAGGTGTAAAGCATATTCTGCTAATTCTCAATTTTTTCGAAACAGACAGGTTTGGCGATAGAAAAGGACACCCACTTGGCTACCTGGGTAGCGAAGAAGAGATACGAACAGCCTCGCGAGGCGAGGCGATGACGACCTTTATAGTTTCAAGAAACAGTCTGTTCACTTGGTCGTCGAGAGTTCAGCTCTGATCAACTCCGCCATAAGAAAAGGGACGCTGTTGCGTCCCTTTTCTTATGGCGGAGAAGAAGAGATTCGAACTCTTGAACCCTTTTACAGGTTACACGATTTCCAATCGTGCGCCCTCGACCAACTAGGCGACTTCTCCATGTTTTTTAGGCGTTTTTTGCGCCTGCCCGAATATTATATCACAAAGAATTAAATAAATCAATACCTTTTTTCGTTTTTTGTTAAATATTTTTTCGGGCAGGCAAAGAAAGCTCATCAGTAGCCTATAACAACGGCAAAGCAAAGTATTGCTATATTCAAAACCAGTGTGATTGCCTGAAGCCCAATAGACCACTTAAACCATTTGGGATAGCTCACAACAGTCACCCCAAGTGTTATCATAAGCAGCGCATTCGTGGGATAAAGCATATTTGTAAATCCGTCGCCAAAGCAAAATGCTTGCATTGCCACCTGTGAGTTAAGTCCCACAAGCTCGGCAAGCGGTGTTATAAGCGGAATAAGCAAAAATGCCTTTGCAGATCCCGACGCAACAAAAAAATTCAAGACAAGCACGACCACAAATATCATTATTGCCGCGCCGTATTCACCCATTCCCGAGATCGAATTTGAGATATAAAACAAGATCGTATCCATTATTTCGCCATTTGCGATAATAAGCTTTACCGACATGGCAAGCAGAATAAGCAATGCTCCCGGCGCGATCCCGCCAATTCCCTTGAGAAAATCCTTGAGGATATTACCACCATAATTTGACACCTTGCCGCCAACAAGTCCGCCAACAAGGAACAAAACAGCCATCACGACCATTGAGTATGACGAAAGCGAAGGAACAAAAAATCCCACTATAATATACGCGATAACGAGCAAGATCGAAAGAATGAATATCTTGACTGTGAGTGCAAGCTCTCTCGCATTTTTGGGTGCGTCACTTCCCTCTTTATCGTAATACTTGCTTTTTGCTTCAAAATCCTCGCGGTAGACAAGCGACCTTTCCGGCTCTTTTTCTATTCTTTTCGCATACCTGTATAGGAAAACATAGAGCAAAGCATAAAAGATAGCAAGCACGCAAATTCTGAAAACAAGGCCGGAGAACATCGGAAGCCCCGCAAGTCTTTGCGCCACGCCAAGCGTGAAGGGGTTGAGCGTTGCCGCTGAAAAACCAAAGCCTGCCGCAAGCGCGCTCATGCCAAGTCCTGTGAGTGAATCCCAACCAAGTGCATAGGAAAGCACGATAACTATAGGAACAAGTGCCACTAGCTCCTCAAAAATGCCGAACACAGAACCAAAAAGCATAAAAAAGAGGACAAGAACTGCCATAAGCTTGTACTTTGAGCCCTCAAACCTATGAACAAGTACATTCATTATATAGCGAAGCATGCCGCATTTGTCAAGAACGGTAAAAACTCCGCCGATTATGAAGATAAAGACTATTATAGAGATAACGGTTACAGCATCGGAGCTCCAAAGCACCTCGAGGGGTGCGGTAAACCAACGCCATACAGGATAACCGCCCTTATCGGTAAAGGAAAAAGTATCGGGGACTATTGACAGATGTCCGTCAACCTCGGTACGCTCAAACGAGCCTGTCGGGATTATATATGTGCATATTCCCGCTGCAATTATAAGAGCCAGCAAAATAGCTGCCGACGATATAAAGGCTCGTGCGCTTATCCTTATGCTTGATCGATCTTCCATATTGGCCTCCGTGTCCCGCTTATTATAAAATATTATAGCACCAAAGCCTTTTTATGTCAACGATATCAGAAGAAAAAGCCGTCGCTTATACGACGGCTTTTGTCAATTTGCGGCAAGAAAATTCACCTCACCCCGAGACCAGTCAATGACACTAAAAAAGTCGGATATGTAGTCATCGCGGCGGTTATAATGCTTGAGATAATAGGCGTGCTCCCAGACATCAAGCGCAAGTATCGGCGTGTAGCCCTCCTCAAGCGGAGTGTTCTGATTGGCGGTGGTGATTATCTTCAAGCTTCCGCGGCGATAGACAAGCCATGCGTACCCCGAGCCGAACACAGAAAGTGCTGCGCTTCTGAATTTGTCAAGGAAGCTCTCAAGTGTCCCAAAGGTCACCTCTATTGCCTTTAAGAGCGCGCCGCGAGGGCCTCCCGACTGATACGGACCAAGTCCGTCAAAGAAAAATCGGTGATTGAATACCCCGCCCGCATTGTTGTGAATATCCCGCCCATCACCGCGAGATGACCCTGCCGTGAGCACTATAAGCTCACCGAGCGAGAGGGACTGAAAGCGCGGATTATCCTTTAGCAAGCGGTTAAGATTGTCTATGTAGGTCTTGAGGTGGCGGTTGTGATGAAGCATCATCGTCCTTTCGTCAATAAATGGCTCAAGCGCGTCATAGGGATACCTTAAGGGAAGATTTATAAAGGGATAGAACTCATTCTGCATAGCTGCCTCCATTGTTTTTTATCAGTTTATGCAGAAATTTTCTGTTTGTTAAAATCTCCTGCACCTATTGACAAAGAGCATAAAATCTATTATAATTAAAGGGCTTTAGTTTGAGTACAACGAGGTGTGGCGCAATTGGGGACATTGCCGAAGCGCCGCCGGTGGCGGGTGAAGCGAGGCAAAAGGAGTGGCAGTGACTTGGTGAAAGCGAGTTCTGCGAAGCTTGAACCTTAGTCACAATAGGAAGCGCGCGCGGATTTAAATAAATAAGCGGACAATTGCGCAATTCATTTAACAATTAAATAATAGAACAAATCGAGGTGTGGCGCAATTGGTAGCGCGCTAGCTTTGGGAGCTAGATGCTGCAGGTTCGAGTCCTGTCACTTCGACCAAATATTAAATGGGGAGTCATTAGACTCCCCATTTAATATTTAGCTGAACTCCACGGCGAAGAACCTCGCAAATCGCAAGATTTGCCCTGTTTGTGCCCAAAAAAACAACAAGATAATCGTGTAATTCCTTGATAACTGACCAAAAGGTCAGCCCTTTTTATTTGGGCAAACGAATTCTTGCTCTGCGGAGAGAAGCGCGGCAGCCATTTTTTCGGCCTTTATCTCTACGCTGTCCTCGTCGCTTGTTACATCGTCCCATCTTACAAGCTTGAGACCTGTCTCAGAAATTCTTATATAGTTTTCCTCAAAATAGTCCTGCATATAAAAGTAATCCTCAATAGAAGCCGCCTTATCCTCAACATAAAAGTTTGCTGCGGAATAGACCTCCTCTACATTGTAATCCTCTTCCCCGTCAACCCTGTTGCCGTCATCGGGCACCTTGATAGCCTCGATCTCGTAATAGGCACTCATAAGAGACTCCTCATAAAGATACGGCTCATCAAAAAAGTCGGTATATGTAATCATAGCCCGTTTTACAAACCTTAATTTCCCTGCCCAGCCGAGACGCCACTCAAAGTGACCGATGCTCTCATAATTGCCTGTAGACTGATTGAAATATGTGCACCAAGCGTCTATATTGCCACCGTCAAGCGACCCTAACGCCTTGCCTGTTATTATGTCATACACATAATAAAAGCTGTTTCCCGAAGAGCCGCCGCCCATATTTACAAGCAGCTCGGGCGTGCCGTCGGTATTTATATCAAACAATCCAAGCTCATAGCCACTTTCTATGCACGGCTTGTCGGGATAAAGACACTCATAGCCGACAAGTGCCTTTTCCTCGGTATCATAAACGGGATACTTCTCGTTACTCAAAAGCTCTACAAGCGGCTCGCGCCACGCCTCCCTGGATTCTTCATCAAGAAAAGCGAAATCAATATATTTTGTCTTATAGATATATACTGTTTCTTCGCTGAGCTGACTTAGTGTCTCGCTTTCATTCTGATGTGAAAAAACACTGTATCTGCAGCCTACAAGGCACGCGCATAGAGAGAGCAGAAGCACCATAGATATTAACTTATACATTTTCATATTTTCTTTTTCCTCCATAGGTGAACCCTCTCCTCCGCAAATAGGTTTACCCCTCTGTTATAGGGTCAAAAAAGTCACGAAGCTCCGAGAGGTAGAGCTCCTTGTCCGCAGGGAAACAAAGGCCGTGTCCCGCGCCCTTTATCTCAACAAAGCGCTTTTGTGTAATGCAGGCATCGTGATTTCTTATACTCATTTCACACGGCACGAAATCGTCTGTGTCACCGTGGAAAAAGATTACAGGCAGACGACTTTTTTTCATCGCCTCAATAGGCGAAAGCGAATCAAGGTCAAAGCCACCGAAAAGAATGCCTCCAAGTCTTGCAAAGGGATAGATCAGCTCCGGGGGGAGCTTCAGATCCGAGATAACCTTTTTGATAATATCTCTTGCCGAGGTATAGCCGCAGTCGGCAAGCACGCCTACAACATTCTTTGGCAGCTCCTTTGCCGCGCAAATCATCACTGTTGCCGCACCCATCGATATTCCTGTGAGGATTATCTTTGCGTCGGGATCTATATTTTCTATCACAAAGTTCACCCACGCCTCGCAGTCGCTGCTCTCCTTGATGCCAAAGGTGATAACATGGCCGTCACTCTCGCCGCTTCCCCTATGGTCAACGATAAGTGCGCTGTGACCGAGTGAAAAGCATCTTTCAATACCACCGCTGAGGTCTCGCAAGCCCGAGCCGCGATAGCCGTGGAAAAGTATCTCTATCGGTGCGCCCTTTGAGTATTCATAATACCTTCCGCGCAGAGTAAGTCCGTCAAAGGATTGAATTGAAACGCGCTTGTGCGGTCTTTTGCGCGCCTGCTTTATCCATTCTATCATATCTTCGCGATATGCATTGTATATCACGCCATCGGGAATAGGAAATTCCTCCTCCTTGCGCCTTGGCGAGTAGAAAATTTTAAAGAAGCAGATAAGTGCCGCTATAAGTGATGCGGCTACAAAAAAAGCCGCGAGTGAAAGCAATATCCATACAACTATCATAACAGACCTTCTTTTAGATTAATATATTTAAATTTTATCACCAAATTATGCCATTTGCAAGGTTTTTGTTGCAATTTTTGACGATATAATGTATAATGAAAAAAAACTTGTTTGGAGTGAGATAGTGAATATAGAAGTAAATTATAAAAATAAAAAGAAATACAAAACCGCGAAATACCCCATTCGCCAGCCCATATTTATCGTCTGGCTTATCTGGATTCTTTCAAAAATTGCGCTTATCGGCAAGAAATACAAGGTTGAAAAGATAAATATGGAGGGGCTCAAGCCGCCCTATATACTTCTTTCAAACCACATGTATTTTATTGATTTTGAACTTGTAGCGCTCGGAACCTTCCCACACAGGGTAAACAATGTGGTAAATATTGACGGATATTACCGCCGCCCTTGGCTTATGGAGCTTATAGGCGCTATCTGCACAAGAAAATTTACCATGGACCTGCATCTTATCAAATCAATAAAGCGAGTTCTTCAGCGCGGTGATATTCTTTGCATGTATCCCGAGGCACGCTATTCGCCCTGCGGAGTTACCTCGTATATTCCCGATGCTGTGGGAATGCTCGTTAAACGCAACAAAGTGCCCGTTGTGATGATTATTCACAGAGGAAATCATCTTAATTCACCCTTCTGGAATTTCAGAAAAAAGCGCAAGGTTCCCTTCCACACTACATTGACGCAGATACTCACCGTTGAGCAGATAGAAAAAATGTCGGTTGACGAAATAAATGCGGCTCTGCGCGAGGCTATTACCTATGACGATTACCGCTATCAGAAGGAAAACGGCATACTTATCACCGAGCCCTACCGTGCAGAGGGTATGCACAAGATACTCTATCAGTGCCCACACTGCCTTGCTGAGTCCAAAATGGCATCAAAGGGTGCTGAAATATTCTGCACCGAATGTGGAAAGCGCTGGACACTCAATGAAGACGGAACGCTCTCGGCAAATGAGGGAGAGACAGAATTCTCCCATGTTCCCGACTGGTTCAAATGGGAGCGCGAGCAGGTGAAGGCGCAGATAGAGCGCGGAGAATACAGCTTTGAGGATGAGGTTGATGTATATTCAATGCCGCGTTGCTGGCGCTTTGAGCACCTTGGAGCGGCAAAGCTTAAGCACGATGTAAACGAGGGCTTTATCCTTGAGGGAGAGTACAATGGTGCGCCCTATCGCGTTCACCGCACCCCCATGCAGACGAACAGCCTGCATATTGAATATGATTACTGTTACATAAAGCCCTTTGACTGCGTAGACATCTCCACCGAGTCGGACTCCTTCTATTGTTATCCCAAAAAGACCGATGTTGTAACCAAAATGGCGTTTGCAACAGAAATAATCTATGAGATGCACAGCAATAAAACGAAAAAGGCGGCTGTAAGCAAATAAAAAGAGAGGCAATGCCTCTCTTTTTTATTTGCTTACGCCTCGGAGAACTGGTCCTTATCTACTCCGCAAAGGGGGCAAACAAAATCGTCGGGAAGATCCTCCCATTTTGTTCCTGCCGCAATACCGTTATCAGGATCGCCTACTGCCTCGTCATACTCCCAGCCGCAAACATCACATACATATTTCATAACTTTTACTCCTTTAATATTTTATTTTTACCGCTTGCGCGGTTGAAATCCTACCTTTCGCTGACAAGCTCGTCAAGCGGTTTTCTCTTTTTCGTACGCAGCGCATCGTCCTCTGCAGCATATCCGAGGGTGATAACGAGCCGCACCGGCTTATCAAGACCGCATATCTCGCGTATCTTGGTGTCATCAAGCCAGCCGAGAATGCACGAAGAGAGTCCCTCCGCTTCGGCCTCTGCGGTGATATATGCTGCCACTATGCCTATATCTATTGAGCGATAGTCATTCTTCTTGAGCTTGGCACCAAGCGCGGCAGAGGCTACATAGTCCTCCTCCGAGATAACTATAAGCACAGGCGCATCGGACGCAAATTTATTCATTCCCATGCCCATTACTGCCCTAGCGACCTTTTCTGCCGTCTCACCTGTACACACGGTGATGTGATAGGGCTGACCGTTACAGGCAGAGGGTGCAAGCTGTGCAGCGTGCAGTATCGCATCAATCTTTTCCCTCTCAACCTCTCTCGCAGGGTCATATTTTCTGCAGGACTGTCTCTTTTCGGCAATTTCGGTAAAATTCATATATCCTTCCTTCGGCAACTGCGCCTACCGCTTGTTAGCCCTTACTTTATTATGTCTTAATTATAACACACTCAACAGCACAAATCAAGTTTTTTAACTAAAGAGACCGCCATCCCTTGAGATGGCGGTCTTATTTCAGTGTTTGAGCTTTTCCTTCTCAAACTGCATCTTATAAAGCTCATAGTATCTTCCCCGCTTCTCAAGGAGCTCGGCGTGGTTGCCCTCCTCAATTATCTTTCCGTGAGAAAGAACTATAATATTATCGGCATGCTGAATGGTTGAAAGTCGGTGTGCGACCATAAGCATCGTTCCGATATTCATCATCTTTTCAAGTGAATCCTGAATAAGCACCTCGGTCTCGGTATCAATATTCGCCGTTGCCTCATCAAGTATCATTACTGTAGGCTTATGAACGATGGTACGGGCGAAGGAAAGAAGCTGTCCTTGTGCTGCGGAGAAGTTGTTTCCTCTGTCACGGACAGGCTCATCAAGTCCCTCCGAGAGCTTGTTTATAAAGTGGTCGGCATTGACATATCTGCACGCCTCCATAACTGTCTCGTCGTCAATTCCCTCCGAGTCAAGCAGGATATTTGAACGGATGGTACCCGCAAAGAGGAATACATCCTGAAGCATCTGCCCGAAATGACGGCGGAGCGATGCTATCTTTATCCTTCTTATATCTATTCCGTCAACAAGTATCTCGCCCTTCTGAATATCGTAGTTACGGCAAAGCAGTGAAAGGATAGTGGTCTTGCCCGAGCCTGTTGAGCCGACAAAGGCAACTGTATCTCCTGCGTTAACCTTGAAAGAAACGCCCTTGAGTACCCACTCATCGGGCTTGTACGCAAACCAGACATCGCGAAACTCTATATTTCCCTCAAGTGTCTCAAGCTCAATAGCGTCAGGTGCATCAACTACCTCGGGTTGCATATCAAAGATAGTGAATATCTTCTCTGCCGAAGCAAATGCCGACTGCAGCCAGTTAAACTGCTCTGCAAGGTTTTGTATCGGGTTATAGAACTTGTTTATGTAGGAATAAAATGTTACAACAAGGCTTGATGTCACCGTCTGTCCGAGGAAGGAGAAATCCTTTATAAAGCCTCTGCCCGAAAGATAGAGCAGGCAAAGCACAGACGAAACATAAAGCATATAAACGAGGGGTCTGAAGATACTGAAAACGAACATCTCACCCTGCTTTGACTTGCCGAGCGCGCTATTCTTTCTGTCAAATTCAGCCTTTTTTGCATCTTCGCGGTTGAAGCTCTGGATTATCTTCATTCCCGAGAGATTCTCCGAAAGGAAGGTGTTGATGTCGGTGGTGCCGTCCTTTACCCTGCGGTATGCCTTACGCGAGAATTTTCGGAATACCACAGTAAAGAGCACGATAAAGGGCACAAAGCAAAGCACCATAAGCGTGAGCATATAATTAAGACAAAGCATCGCCACAAGCACGCCCACGATAATAAAGCAGTTCTTGATGAGGTTTACGATAAGGTTTGTAAACATCATTGAGATAGCGCCTGTATCGTTTGTCACGCGGGTGACAAGCTTACCAACAGGAATTCCGTTGAGCTGATTGTGTGAGAGCTTTTCTATATGCACAAAAAGGTCCTCACGGATATGCGAGATTATCTTCTGGCCAGTTTTCTGCAAGACTATCGCCTGCACATAGGTGCACAGAAGCGAGATAGCAAGTATGCTTGCATAGACGATAACGAGCATAAGAAGCTCGGACATAGCAAAATCTCTGCCTATTACCTCAACGATATGTCCCATAAGTATGGGCGCGACTATATCGTAGGATATAGAGAAAAGCATTACGCAGAGCACAAAGGCAAAGTTTTTCCAATAGGGCTTTGCATAAGCAAGAAGCCTCTTGGTTATCTCGCTATCCTTCATATTTCTGTCAAAGCCTATTGCTTCCTTTTGCTTGCGGATGGTGAGATATGCGATAATAAAGACTATTGAGAGTGCGCCAAGCACACCTCCAACGAGGATCAAGGGAAAGAACTCACGCATTTTCTCCCACCTCCTCTTCACTACTGCGCTTTTCGTCATCAAGACGCTGAAGCTCAACCATATTGCGATAATCGGCACAGCTCTCATAAAGCTCGCTGTGTGTTCCTACCGCAACAAGTCTTCCGTCATCAATAAAGACTATCTTATCCATAGATTCAATGGTTGAAATTCTATGTGCGATAAGTATAGTTGTCTTACCGTCACGAACGCGACGGAGATTTTTAAGTATGACCTTCTCGGTCTTTACATCAACTGCAGATACAGAATCGTCAAGAATTAGAATACCTGCGTCCTTGAGAAGCGCACGCGCGATTGAAATTCTCTGCTTCTGACCGCCCGAGACCGTTACTCCGCGCTCGCCGAGCACTGTCCCATAGCCGTCTGCAAACTCCGAAATGTTATCATGGATATCAGCCATTCTCGCCGCCTCCTCAACAAGAGCGATATCGGTCTTGTCGCAGGCAAAGGCGATATTATTCGCTATAGTATCGCTGAAAAGGAAGTTGTCCTGCGGCACATACGCGGCATATTTACGCACTGTGCGTATCGGTATCTCATTCACATCGTAGCCGTCAACGAAAAGTGTTCCGTCGGGCACATTGTATGTACGCAAAAGAAGGTCAACAAGGGTTGTCTTGCCCGCACCCGTCTTGCCGATAATTCCAACATGCTCGCCCGCCTTTATCTCAAACGAGATGTCAACAAGCGCATCGTACTCGGCACCGGGGTGACGGAATGTGAGTCCTCTGAACTCTATATTACCTTTGAGAGACTCCTCGGGCTCCTTAACACCCTCTCTGTCGCAGACATCGGGCTTCGCGTCAAGAAGCTCTCCGATACGCTTGAGAGATGCCTTTCCGCGCGAGCGCATCTCAATAAGCTGTGAAACAGCCATGATAGGCCATACGATAGAGGTGAAGTATCCTATAAATTCAACGAGCTGTCCTGCATCGAAGTGACCGCGGTATACAAGGTATCCACCATAGCCTAGAATAACGCAGATAACAGACTCAACAAAGAGCGTTACAAATATATTAAGAAGTGTTGAGAGCTTTGTGTGAGCGACATTTGTCTCTTCATTATTCTTATTGAGCTTTTTGAAGGACATAAGCTGGGCGGTCTCCTTAACGAACGCCTTTATCACCGCAATTCCCGAGAAGGACTCCTGCGAGAAATCAGAAAGCGAGGAAAAGGCCGCCTGACGCGCATCCCATCTTTTCTCAAGCTTATGGTCAAGAAGTGCGCCGATAATAAGAAGGAATACCATCGGTATCAAGGTAAGCAAGGTGAGCATGGGATCCATGCGGTACATCTTTAATATTGAAAGCAGACCGAGGAATATCGCGTCACAGAACATAAGCACGCCCCAACCGAAGCAATCCTGAACGGTTTCAAGATCGTTGGTGAAAAGTGTCATAAGATTTCCGACCTTATTTACCTGATAATACTGCTGCGAAAGATCCTTGCAATGACTGAACATTCTGCCTCGCATATGCGTTTCCATCTTTACCGCCGCGCCTCTGAAGCAGATACGCCAGAGAAAACGACCTGCAACGATAGAGACGATAACTATTATCATTGGCAGACATATCTTATCAAGCAGATAATCCATATCAAAGGGCACAGTTACGCCATCTACTGTGGCGGTGCCGTAAAGCAAACCATTTACCACCGAGCGATAAAACTCGGGAATAATAAGCTGCATATAGTCCACCATTACAAGCGCCAAAAGGCCCACAAAAAACGCAGGCAGATAACGCAGGTAATATTTGTTGATGTGTTTTCCAAAAAGCATTTGCTCACCTCGTTTCTATGCTATCGTACCGAGGTATTGTCTGTCGCGGTACCAAAAAAAATCATAATTTATGTCTTATCTCGGCAAAAAACCAAGACACAGTAATTATATCATTTTTTATCCATCGTGTCAATTACTACAGATATATTTACAGTTTATTTTTGAACAATTTGAAGCAAACAAAAAAGCGCCCTTCCCACCGAGGGGAATGCGCCATATACAAAAAACAGAAATGACCCTTGACCGCGGTTCGTAACGCCCCGATCAAGGGTCACTTCTGTTCACTCTTGATATCTAACATCCTTTGTTATCCTCTCTTTCTTCGTCTACCCCTTGCTTCATCGTCTACCACTCTCTGAACACTAAATCCATTTCTTTAACAAGAATACCGTTTGTTCTCTGCGCATATTCGGTCTGCAAAAGGCGAATTTTTTTGCTTACTTAAAAGGCTTTATCACACACACGATCCATCACACATCTATATAAAACTCTAAACTCACACAAACACAATTTTCACACACTCGGATCGTTTTTCACACTCACTGCCTTTATCAGTATGCCTTGAAGATCAGTTTCTCATTGGTCTGTACCTTCCTTTCTTCACCTATAGTATAGCAGAAATATAATCATATTTCAATAGGCAGATTATACGAAGTTAACAACGATTTTTTATTTATTTCGCAGAAATTGTTCACTTTATACAAAAAGGGACTTTACAAATTCTTTCCTATATGATATAATTGTTTTATAGTGTTGTGAAAAAAGGACTTGTATGCTTACAAGTCCTTTTTTCTTATTTGTTATTTGCAAGATATTCCTCGGCATAAAGGGCGGCAACTGCACCGTCAGCGGTAGCAGTCACTACCTGACGAAGCGCCTTTGTTCTCACATCGCCCGCAGCGAACACGCCCTCAATATTTGTGCGTGTGCTCTCGTCGGCAATTATATAGCCGTACTCATCAAGTGCAAGCTGACCTTCAAAGAGCTTTGTTGCAGGTGCACGACCTATGCTGATGAAAAGTCCGTCAAGCAGAAGCTCGCTTACCTCGCCGTTCTTTGTGCTTTTAAGCTTAACGCCCTTCAGTTTCTTCTCAAACAGAAGCTCGTCAACCTGATTATTCCACAAGAATTCAACCTTATCACTCTTCATAAGTGGATCATGGTATATCTTTGTGGCGCGCAGGGAGTCTCTACGATGAATGAGATAGACCTTGCCGCATATGCGCGAAAGATAGAGGGCATCTGCCGCCGCAGAGTTTCCACCGCCAACGACCGCTACCGTCTTTCCTCTGAAGAGCATTCCGTCGCAGGTAGCGCAATATCCCACTCCCCTACCGAGAAGTGCTTCCTCATTTTCAATTCCGAGATGCTTGTGTCCGGCACCCGTTGCAATTATTACAGCGCGTGCAAAAAAATCGCCATTATCGGCGCTTATCTTCTTTGGCGTAGAAGCAAGATCTACAGAAATTACCTCTGCTTGCTCTGTAGCAGCACCAAAGCGCTCGGCACCCTTTTGCATCTTCATGCCGAGGCTGAAGCCGTCTATTCCCTCATCAAATCCGGGGTAATTATCTATCTGCGCTGTCTCTGTCATCTGTCCGCCTGCCGAGAAGCGCTCAAGAATAAGTGTGTCAAGCCCTGCGCGCGTTGCGTAAAGCGCCGCGGTATATCCCGCAGGGCCGCCACCGATAACTATAATGTCATATATCTTTTCCGACATAGCTACTGAATTATTTCAAAAGTGCAAGGACCTGTGCCTTGGGAATTGCGCCAAGTGACTGATTTACTATCTCACCGTTCTTCATAACGAAGAGGGTGGGGATGCTCATTACCTCAAACTTTTCTGCAAGCTCGGGCTCCTCATCAACATTGATCTTACCAACCTTGATGTCGGGGTTCTCCTCTGCCACCTCGTCAACTATAGGCGAGAGCATGCGGCAGGGTCCGCACCAGGGTGCCCAGAAGTCAAGAAGAACTACCTTATCGCTCTTGACGACCTCATTTTCAAAATTTTCTTTTGTAATTTCTATTACTGCCATAATATTTCTCCTTTTTATTTGATTTCTACTAACTGTTTTATAAGTCCTTCAAGCTGAGCTGCACTTAACATTGCCGCTCGATTATATACCAGCTCGCCACTCCTTGTAATCAATATCGTTGTCGGGAAAGCCGTTACACCGTAAGTGTTAAGTCCCGCGCCGTCAAGATCATAGAAAACAGGAAACTCAAAGCCGTTCGATTCAATATATTTCTTCGCAGAAGCTACCGTTTCTCCGTTCGTTCCCGTTGCGTTTACCATAAGGAACTGCACCTCGGGATATTTTTTATACATCTCATCGAAATCGGGCATCTCTACGGTGCAGTAATAGCACCAGGTAGCCCAGATGTTGAGCACTATCGGCTTTCCTGCGAAATCCGATAGCCTTACTGCGTTTCCGTTTATGTCGTAGAAGGTAAAGTCGGGAGCGTTGAATTCAACGGGCTCGGGCTCCGTCTCGGGAGCATCGGATTCCGACTCGCTTGTGTCAGGCTCACTTTCGCCAGGTTCGCTTTCATTGAGCTCACTTTCGCCAAGTTCGCTTTCATTGGGCTCACTTTCGCCGACAGATGTATCGGGGTCGCTTGCCTCGGGATCACTTACCTCCGAGTTAGTATCAGCTTCGCTTTCCTGAGGTTCATTTTCCTCACTTTCGAGTTCAGTGCTCGGCGAGCTATCTTGAGGAAGAGTAAGCTGAGGTATATCATTTTCTACCTGTTTTCCAAGGTATTTATATAGCGAAGAAGCTCCTATCATAAAAGCTACAGCCACTACCGCTATAGATATCCATATTATTATTTTTTTCACAAATTTTTCCTAACCAAGTATGCTGAGTACTCTGCCAAGAAGTCCTGTCATCATAAGGACTCCTACTGCAAGAAGAAGTATTCCGCATACTGTGTTAATTACATTATAATGCTTTTTGATAAACCCAAACGCGCTCTTAAGCTTATCTATAAGGAGTGCACTTACTATAAAGGGAATTCCGAGTCCCATTGAGTAAATAAGGAGCATGATTATTCCCTTAACCGTCTCACCCTGCTGCGCTACTATCATAAGTGCCGAGCCGAGGAATGCGCCAACGCACGGCGTCCAGCCGATCGAGAAGACTATTCCAAAAAGAAGTGCCGAGAAAAATCCCATGTCCTTCGTGCCAACGCTGTTTTTCATTCCCTTGAAAATATTAAGCTTGAATACTCCAAGAAAGTTAAGTCCGAAAAATATCACCACAAGACCTGTAACGATATTTACGACTGTCTGGTATTTCACAAGGAAGGAACCAAGTGTGCCTGCAAGTGCTCCGAGAGCTACGAAGACTACTGTGAAGCCAAGCACAAATCCGATAGAGTTTATGAGTGTTTTTTTAGTGCTTCTCTCCTCCTTGCCTCCCGCAAAGTATGTTACATATATCGGAAGCATAGGCAAGAGACACGGAGAGATAAATGTTATTATTCCTTCAAGAAACAGAAGTATGTATTCCATAAATTGTCCTTTCTGATTTAACCTAAAAAGTAATCGAATGCGAGCATTATCGCAAATCCGACAAGCAATGCGTATGTCGCTCCCCGCTCACATCCATGAGCATGTGTCTCAGGTATCATTTCGTCGCTTATAACATAAAGCATTGTACCGCCCGCAAAAGCAAGTGCAAAGGGCAATACTGCTGTCGATATGCTGACCGCAAAGAATCCAAGGAATGTTCCAACCACCTCAACGATGCCCGTCATAAGTGCTATGAGGAAGGTGCGTCCGCGGCTCATTCCCGCCGCTATCATCGGTGCAATTATTACCATTCCCTCGGGAATATTCTGAAGCGCTATTCCCACCGCAACGGTGATTGCCTGTGCATCATTCCCTGTGCCGAAGCTAACGCCTGCGGCAATTCCCTCGGGAAGATTGTGTATCGCTATCGCGATAACAAAAAGAAGCACCTTGTTGAGACGCGCTGTATTTTCGGGATGGCTTTCGACATCGGCTCCAGTCATCTTATGAAGATGCGGAACAAGCTTATCTATAAGATTAAGGCAGACAGCACCTGCGAAGATGCCCGCCACGGTTATCAGTATCGAAAAATTAGCGCCGAACTCAAGAGAAGGAATTATAAGTCCTATCACCGCCGCCGCAAGCATTACACCCGCCGCAAAGGATAAAATTATGTCGTTTAGCTTGTGCGAGGGCTTTCTAAATAGAAATCCAAGCAGCGCGCCGATAACGGTTGCACCGCCAACGCCGAGTGCCGTAAGTAAAACAGCTTGCATTTTTCCCTCCTCAAGTCAATATACTACATTTTCTATGATACAATACAATAAGAAAAAAGTCAATCGTTATTTTTTGGTTAACGAGCTGTCTCACAAAGAAGGGAGCGATATCGCTCCCTTCTTTTTTATAGCAAAAGCCGTCCGTAACATTTACTCTCTGCCGCACTTGCGGACACGGCAGGATCCCAATTTTATAGCGCACGGAGGAAGCTGGCGATACAAGACTACGAACGGCTTTTTGTATTCGGGAGCGTTTTCCCTTTTGCATGACAATCTCTGCCAAGGTAGTTAGCCTCCGCTAACTTGATTAAATTATACCCTATCAATATCCGCTTGTCAATAAATTTTTTTGATATTTTATAAGTTTGTAAAAAGAAAACAAAATCGGTTAGTCTAAGCTAACCGATTTTTGTATATTCTTAATAGGACTTTGTATCAACAATCTTCAAGAAGCTTGCAAAAAGCCTGATAAACACCTGCCGACCAACCGAGCATTTTGGGTGTGCCGTATTCACCAAGCGCCTCGCTTGTGCCGTTGCGGACATTGTATTTTTCCCAAAGATGTCCCGTTTTCTCAAAGCAATCCTCAACAAGTGCAATATATTTTCGAACTATTCGCAAAGCGTCCTCGCGCCTTGAGCAATTAAGCAGTGCCTCAACAGCCACAAGCTGAAGGCACGCCCAGCCGTTATCCGCACCCCACTGAAAGTTTCCCTCACACGCCTCTGACGCCTGAAGTCCAAAATCAAGTTCAAGTGCAGAAAGCAGCTTATCTATTCCCTTTCTATCCTGAGTAAGTCCCACGAAATACGGGAAGAAGGAAGCGCAGGACAAGAGAGTGCTCTTTTTGTTTTCGGTATAGCTGTAATCGTACCACACGCCGTCATCTCCGGGCATAAGTGCCGTCATCTTTTCTTTTCTCATTGCCGCGAGGTCGGCATACAAGCTATTTTTCGTATGCTTTGCAAGGAACATTTCGTCAAACCACAAAAGCGAATTGAGGTCTACTGCATTGTGTTCTAAGCATTTACCGCCAAATCTGCCATTGAAATCCCAGCCTGACTCGGCCTCTGCATAGACATTTCTGCCCATATATTCAATATCGCCCGAGAGAGCTATGCCTGTACGGTCGCGGTACATATTATAACCGCGGATATAGGTTGCGCTGTCGCCGTCACATCCGTAGTGTGCAAGTCCGTTCTCCGAGGTGCGCTTTGTGTACCAGAAATCAAGTTCCTTTTTAAGTGCCACAAGCCCTTCGCGAAGCAGCTCAACATCACCTGTTGCATGATAATAATCAGAGACCATCATACCAAAAAAAGGCGGCTGTGAGCGATTGAGCATCGCCCTCTTTGAGCCGTTTGGTATATGTCCATATTTATTTATCAGGTAAATAAAATTTTTGAGATTTCCCCTCACAGCCTCGGTCTTGCCCGAAAGCAAAAGTCCGCGGTTTGCAAAATAGGTGTCCCAATAAAAAAGATGCACGAAGATGTCTCCATCACAAGGAACGGTATAAGGATACGGCAAACATAGTGTTCCGTCCTCCAGAGCCTCCTTGCCCTGCCATTCTGTACGACGCAAGGTTTTGTCCCAACCGTCAAGTATATATTTTTCAAGCTCCTTCACACGCTCACCTCCAATTTTCTTTATTGTAACACATAAAAGGGATAAAATCAATAACATTTTCTTCAATAATAAATTTTGATTTGTCGAACAGTTAGTTGACGAGAGAAATTATCCAAAACCCTTTTTGAAAAAAGGGTTCTGGACTCCCAAAAACGTTCAATATAAAGGCATAGCTCCCGCAGCCCTTGCTCCGCCCTCGCGTGCTCACAACGGGCATAAACGAATATTGTCAGCACAAGTCCAAAGACAGGAGATTTTTTGCCAAGCTTTTTGCAAAAAAGTCGGAGGCCAAGCGGTCTTAGGAAGACAACCATGCTCAGCATCCCCTTGGCCCACAGAACGACATGGCTACGATCCGACTTATCTTCCCAGGCAGTCACCCGCCAAGTATTGTCGGCACAAATGAGCTTAACTACTGTGTTCGGTATGGGAACAGGTGGATCCTCATTGTAATCAACACCAGATTTGTTGGTGACCCGTACGGGAATCGAACCCATGTTAACGGCGTGAGAGGCCGCTGTCTTAACCGCTTGACCAACGGGCCATGTTGGTGCACCATCAGGGACTCGAACCCGGGACACCCTGATTAAGAGTCAGGTGCTCTACCAACTGAGCTAATGGTGCGAGTGTTTCTTCACACCCTGAAAACTAAACAAAGATGACGCTGAGAATCTTTTTTAGGTCAAGCCCTCGGTCTATTAGTACTGCC
>JAZOSH010000003.1:0-16302 GCA_045656985.1 Eubacteriales bacterium
CCTCGCAGTTAGCCCAAGCTGCGGGAACGTCTACCTTAACGTAAGCGTCAGCGCCTGCGTCGATAGCCGCGTAGTTGGGGTCAACGATAGCCTGACCCTTCTTGATGTAGGACTTGTAAGCCATCTTCTTCATGTACTCGATAGCCTCATCCTTGGGAAGAATGCCTGCGAGAGAGAAGAATGCGGACTGAAGAACTGTATTCTTAACCTTTGCGTTACCGATGCGGTTGATAGCGATACCTGTACCGTCGATAATGTAGAAGTTTACGTTGTTCTTTGCGATGTACTGCTTAACTGCTGCGGGAAGTTGAGCATCGAGCTCGTCAACTGTCCAGTTGCAGTCGAGAAGGAACGTACCACCGGGCTTAACGTCCTGAACCATGTCATACTTCTTGAGGTAGGACTTGTTGTGGCAAGCTACGAAGTTAGCCTTGTTGATGTAGTAGGGGCTCTTGATGGGCTTGTCACCGAAGCGGAGGTGGGATATAGTAATACCGGAAGTCTTCTTCGAGTCATACTGGAAGTAAGCCTGAATGAACTTGTCGGTGTGGTCACCGATGATCTTGATGGAGTTCTTGTTTGCGCCAACTGTTCCGTCGCCGCCAAGACCCCAGAACTTGCAGGAAACTGTACCCTCTGCTGCTGTATCGGGGCAGTCCTTCTCCTCGAGGGAGTGTCCTGTTACATCGTCTACGATGCCGAGAGTAAAGCCGTGCTTGGGAGCCTCTGCAGAGAGGTTCTCGAATGCTGCGAAAATAGATGCAGGGGGTGTGTCCTTAGAACCGAGACCGTAACGTCCGCCAACAACCTTGATGCCTGCTTTGCCAGCTGTAGCAAGAGCGGTAACAACGTCGAGGTAGAGGGGCTCTCCAAGTGCACCGGGCTCTTTGGTTCTGTCAAGAACGCCGATAGCCTTAACGGTAGCGGGAATAGCCTCGATGAGCTTGTCTGCTCTGAAGGGACGGTAAAGTCTTACCTTGATAAGACCAACCTTCTCACCGTGAGCGTTCATGTAGTCGATAACTTCCTCAGCAACATCACAAACCGAACCCATAGCAACGAGTACGCGGTCTGCATCAGGTGCACCGTAGTAGTTAAAGAGCTTGTAGTTTGTGCCGAGCTTTGCATTTACCTTGTCCATGTACTCCTCAACGATTGCGGGGAACGCATCGTAGTAGGGGTTACATGCTTCTCTGTGCTGGAAGAAGATATCGCCGTTCTCTGCAGATCCGCGGAGTACGGGGTGCTCGGGGTTGATGGAGCGAGCGCGGAAAGCGTTAACTGCATCCCAATCAACCATATCCTTGAGATCCTCTACATCCCAAGCCTCGATCTTCTGAACCTCGTGAGAGGTACGGAAGCCGTCGAAGAAGTTAAGAACGGGAACTCTACCCTTGATTGTTGCAAGGTGTGCAACAGCGCCAAGGTCCATGATCTCCTGCTGGTTGGTCTCAGCCATCATAGCGTAACCGGTCTGACGGCACGCGTAAACATCGGAGTGATCTCCAAAGATGTTAAGAGCGTGTGTCGCTACGCAACGAGCGGATACGTGGATAACGCTGGGGAGAAGCTCACCGGCGATCTTGTACATGTTGGGGATCATAAGAAGAAGACCCTGAGAAGCGGTGTATGTAGTTGTGAGCGCACCTGCTGCGAGGGAGCCGTGAACGGCACCTGCTGCACCTGCCTCGGACTGCATCTCGACAACGCTTACTCTTTCACCGAAAATGTTACGTGCGGGCTTGCCGAGAATGTTCTTGTCGACAGCCGACCAAGCGTCTGTTGTTTCAGCCATAGGGCTGGAAGGTGTGATGGGGTAGATAGCGGCAACCTCTGTGAACGCATATGAGACATGCGCAGCAGCAGTATTACCGTCCATGGAAACCTTTTGTCTTGTAATTGCCATGTAATTTTTCCTCCGATTTTTTATATTATATTTATTTTATTGTACAAATTAAAACGCTCCATCGTTAATAATATCACAAACCGAGCAAAAAGTAAAGTATATTTAATAAAATTTTTGAGGGAATTAGAGAGAAAATCGCCTTTTTCTTGTAATTTTTTTTAAAATCAAGTCAAAAACGAAAAATTATCGTTTGGCGTGATTGTTTGTTCGCTCCTTTTCTTTTCGCAGGAAGGAGACGAGCAAAGAAAAGGTGCCAAAAAAAGCTCCGTAGTATCTCCAAAACTTTTTTTAAAAAAGTCTCGGACTCCCAAAAACTTTCCTATAGGGGTTCACTGCATTTTGTTTATCTCTTGCTTAAAATTTTTGAAGGGGAGCAGGGGGAACTTTTCTCAAAAAGTTCCCCCTGCATATCCATCTTATTACTTCCTACCCGTGCTTCCAAATCCGCCTGTACCGCGTGCGGTGTCGGAGAGCTCGTCAACAACATCAAACCCTGCCGCAAGGAAGGGAATAAGAGCTATCTGTGCTACTCTTTCGCCTGCCTCGACAGTGCGCGCTTCAGTCGATTGATTGTAGAGAGCAACCATTATCTCTCCGCGATAATCGGCATCAATAACGCCAACCTTGTTAGCGGGAGCAAGTCCCTTTTTGGTAGCAAGTCCGCTACGCGCAAATACAAGTCCTACATAGCCTACGGGTATTTCCATAGCTATTCCGGTATGTATTAGCACAGTTTCTCCTGGGTTTATCGTTACAGGCTCATCTATGCACGCATAGAGGTCGGCGCCTGCCGAAAATTCTGAGCCGTAGGTGGGCACAATTGCCTTGTCGTTAAGCTTTTTTATATTTACCTTCTGCATTTTTATTCCTCCGTAACGAATGTGTTTTGCGTTATAAGAAATTCTATTGTTTTATCGTGGAGCATCGTGTCATAGACCTCATCTGCGAGATTTTCTTTCACATATGATGTATCTCTGCCTATCTCTGATGCGATCTTTTCGGCATATCTGTCAAAAAGACGCGCCTTTTCATCCTCTGTGAGCTCGATCTGCTCCTTTTTGATAAGTGCAAGCATAACAAGCTCATTTTTTGCAAGCTCGCAAGCTTCGCTTTCAACATCAGTCTCGGTCATATCAAGCGCCTCAAGCAGCTCAGCATAATTCATGCCTGCATTGCTTGCCATTATCTTGTATTTTTCAAGTGTCTGGCTCTTGTAGTATGAAAGAAATTCGCTCGGGTATTCTGCTATATGACTATCCTCAAGCACCACTCTCCACACAGCCTCGCCTCGGTTCTCGCCCGCCCTCTGTATGACGATCAGTCCCTTATATTCGGGGAGGCTTACCGCATACAGGTCTATCGTCTCATGCTCGGGAGGTATATGCTCCACATTATCGTCATCTCCGTTTGTGCAGGAAAAAAGCGATAACAGCATCAGCACCGCGATAAGTGAAATTAGAAATCTTTTCATAAAGTACCTCAAATAAACAGAAAACGGCATAATGAGTTTTACCCAAATGCCGTTATTTCTGTAATATTTTTGTCATTAGTTATTCTCAACCTTGACAACTTCCTTACCGTCGTAGTAGCCGCATGCCTTGCATACACGGTGGTTAAGAACGAACTCACCGCACTTGGGGCACTTGGACATTCCGGGAAGGCAAAGCTTCCATGTGCTGGAGCGTCTCTTGTCTCTGCGAGCCTTTGATACTTTTCTCTTTGGTACTGCCATGATTACACCTCCTTGAAGCGTTAAGCGTATATATTATTTTTATTTTTTACTCTTTTCGTCAAATAATGTCTTGAGAACGGCGAGTCTTGGGTCTATCTCCTTTTGGGGACAGCCGCAATCTCCCTCTCTGCGAGGCTTTCCGCACTTGGGACAAAGTCCCTCGCAATCCTCACTGCAAAGCAGCTTTTGAGGGAAGGAAAGAACAAGCTCCTCACGAAGCTGCTCGTCAATGTCGAGCTCTTTGCCCGAAAGGACGATATACTCGTCAACATTGTCCTCTATCTGCTCGTCGGTAAGCATACCCTCAGGCGTAACTGTGCGTTCAAAATCAAGAGAGAAAACTCCGTTTACGGGAGCAAGACATCTCGCGCACTCGCCGCGATAAGGTAGCTCAGTCTTCAAAGAAAGGCGCATATAGCCTGCATTGTCAGTAAGTTTACCTGTAACATGAGCCTCCTCGGGAAATTCAACCCCCCACAGAGTCTCTGCCGAAAGCATATAGTCAATTTCTATTTTGTTGACCTCGCCACGAAGCATTGGACTGACATCAATTAGCATACACCGCACCTCCGTTTTTCAACTTGACACAAAATGCGACGATACATATTATAATACATAATTGCCGTCTTGTCAAGACTTTTTTTAATTTTTTTGCGCCTTTTTTCAAAAAAGAAGAGGGCAAAAAAGCTTTATAAACAATACATTTATTCAAGATACAGACTATCTGCATTAAGAAAGGCATTAGCGCCCAAGAGAGTGTCTGTAGGAATAACTCTGCTTGCACCGCATTTCTTGCAGCTCACCTTGATGCCTTCCTCAAGGACTTCAACCTCAAAGTCACCCTCGCCCTCGCTCTCGCATCGGCAATATATTTTGCCCTCGGCATCCAGCTCGTTTATCACGAACATAATGATGTCAAATATCTGCGGGTCGGTAAAGATGTCCTCCTTTGCATGAAAGACCTCAAGTGAATCAATGCCGTGCTCCTCAAGCAATTCAAGAAGCTCAAGCTCACCTCTTGCAAGTTCCGCCTTTACATTATTAAGCTCACCCATAACGGCGATGTTCATGTCGGAATAGGGGCAAGGAAGCACAAAGAGCTCCTTGTCAAAAAATACCGATGAATTTAAAACGAAGCTATGGGGTGTGGGACAAAAGAGGCAGGGGACGGTAAGTCTTATCTTTCCGTCATTGGAATATACCACTGTCATTTCACTTTTGCCGCAGTCGCACTTGAGCTTGAACATTTCTGCCGTAAGTGAGAAAACGCCCACCGCGCTCATAACTCCCGCGCCGCAATGTGGACATCTGTAGGCAACTGTAGTTTGCTTTGCATTCAGAACCATAATCTGTAATCCTCACAAAATATAATAGGGTTATTAAGGGGTGTTGCGCGTGGCAACACCCCTTGTGATTTTACGCTGCAACCTTTTCTACATTCTTGTAGAGTGTCTCAACGGTATGCTTGTCAAGAAGCTCAAGATACTTTGCATCTGCGTCAGCCGCGTAGATAGACGCTTCAACGGTGATGTACCAGCCCTCCTCGGCGTCATCAATATACCAGAATACGCCGTATGATTCGGAGCCCTCTGTCTTGACAAGCGCTATAGGCTCCGCGGAGAAGCTTCCCTTAACAGTTGCCTCATCTGCATACCAAGCCTCTGCCTCGTCGTATCCAAAGGTGCCCTTGAGGCAGTTCTCAAGAGTAGCATACTCGCTGGAGGAGTTGTTTGCTGCTATCTCGTTGAACTTTTCCTCTGTTATCTCCTCAAGTGCGGCAAGCTCTGCGATAGCAGCCTTTGCCTTCTCCTCGGAGGAGAATATCATGTATGCTACCTTTCTTGATACTTCGGTATCGCGGTATACGCCCTTTGTAAGCATATAAACGCTTGTTGAGAAGTAGTCCGACTCATTTTTGATCTCGCCCTCGCCAGAGCCGTCACCCGAGCTTGTTACCTTTACGCTTCCAACAGTTGTGCTTGCGTCAAATGCCCACTCGGGAATTTCGGAATCCTTAACATAGTTTACCTTCTCAATGATATATGCATCCTCTGCGTCAACTATAGCGTCGAAGAGTTCTCTCTTGATTGTGTCAAGAGAGGTTGCAGCGGTTTCGCTGACTGTTACGCCGTAAGCGGTGAAGGTGCCGTCTGTCTCTGTGGTCTCATCTGCAGTCTCGGAAAGTCCATCTTCAACCTCTGCGAGGACCTTAGCTATCATTGCGCTCTTTACTGTTGCAAGATCAGCCTCGGAGAGAGCATCTCTGGGAATAAGAGCCTCTGCAGTATAGAGTGTGTCAAACGACTCACTTGCAATGTGATTAAGAAGGGCAGCTTCAAATGTCTCGGGAGTTGTGTACGCTGAAAGCTCCTCGATGAGAGCCTTTGCCTCATTTATCTTTTCTGTGTACTTCTCAAGCACGAGAGTCTTCTGCTCCTCGGTGAGCTCTGCCTTGCCGTCGTAGTTGGGGATTACCTCCTTCGCTACATCGGTAAAGTTTACTCTTACTGTGTAGAAGCTGTAGTCTGTAAGATTGTAGTCGGTAGAATTCTCTGCGTACTCTGCATCAACTCTTTCGGGAGTGATTGCGTCCATAAGCTCCTCACCGACGATCCCTGTGCACTTTGTAGCGAGAGTGTACATCTCAAGGTAGGAGCGAATGTCCTTTTCCTTTACGCCCTTGCCATACATATCAGAGATGTAAGTGTCAACTGTGTAGCCATAGCCAAGCATGTTGTAGTATGCAACCATAGTTTCTATCTCTGCAATAGAAGCATCAATAGAGGCATAGTCTGCCTCCTCAAGCTTGATACCGCGCTCGTCTGCCTCTTCACAGTATATGAGTACCTCTGCGCCCCGTGTGAGTGCCTTTGACATAAAGTAGTCACGCCATGTGCCATCAAATTCGCCAAGGACAGTTGTCTCATAGCCGCTACCGTATTGCTGGTGTGCGAGATCTTCTTCTGTATTAAGGCTGAAGAGAGAGAGGTAGCTCTGGTATGTAGAGTAGAAATTCTGATACTCGTTCATAAAGAGATACTGAAGCTCTGTTGCGGAGATCTCATAGTTCTCGCTCTTGAGTGTATCTGTATATCTCTGTATTGTTCCGTTGTTGGAGATGATTACCGCAACGAGACCGAATACGAGAGCCACAGCCGCAACGAGTGCTATCGTGGGGTAGAGCCAAGAGGGAGCAGACTTCTTGACCTCTTTAGGATTGTTGAGAGCCGCATCGGCTCTTCTTGCTCTGATTTTACTTGATTTTCCCATAAGGATTATCCACCTTTTTAATATTTTTTTGTTTTTATGTATCGGAGCCGAGGCTCCTTTATAGTACAGACTTTGTTATTATACAATCATTGAGTGATTATTTTTTGAAGAAAGTATGAACAAATTCTAAATTTAATTAAAATGTCACCTTTTGCATCAAAGATTCATGATTATCGGAAGCACCATAGGCTTGCGCTTGGTCTTCTGGTAAAGGAATTTGGTAAGGTCGTCCTTCACCGCTGTTTTTAGTGCCATGCGGTCTACCGAGTCGCCTCTGTCAAGGCAACGCTCGATGGCATCGGTGGCAATGCGCTTGACCTCCTCCATCAGCTCCTCTGCCTCTCTCACATAAACGAAGCCGCGCGATACAACATCGGGGCCGGAGAGAAGAAGATTTGAATGGCTGTCAATAGATGCTACCACAACTATAAGTCCGTCCTGTGAGAGATGCTTTCTGTCGCGAAGCACGATATTACCAACATCACCTACGCCGTATCCGTCAACAAGCACCTTGCCCGCGGGCACCGTGCCTGCAAAGCGAGCGCCCTTTGTGTCTATCTCAAGCACCTTGCCGATATCCGAGATGAATATATGAGAGGGATCCATTCCCATGTCAAGAGCAAGCTCTCTGTTTGCGGCAAGATGTCTGTGCTCGCCGTGAACGGGCATGAAATATTTGGGCTTTGTGAGTGCTTGCAAGAGCTTCAATTCCTCTTGACACGCGTGTCCCGATACATGCACCTCAACGACTGCGTCGTGAAGCACGCTGACACCGTTCTTTGTAAGCTCGTTGATTATTCTGCCAACAAGCTTTTCATTGCCGGGGATGGGGCTTGACGAGAGAACCACGAGGTCGCGGGCACCGAGTGTTATCTGCGAGTGCTCTGAAAACGCCATTCTGTAGAGTGCCGACATCGGCTCTCCCTGGCTTCCCGTTGTGACAAGTGTGATTTCCTCTGGCTTGAATCTCTTTATCTCGTTTATGTCAATAAGCACGCCATCGGGCACATTCATGTATCCAAGCTCAACTGCCGCACCCACTATATTTAGCATGCTGCGACCGGTGATTGCCACCTTTCTGCCGTGTCTGGCGCTGACATCTATTATCTGCTGGACTCTGTGAACATTTGAAGAGAAGGTTGCTATAACTATTCTCTTGTCGGCATTTGTAGTGAAGATATTCTCAAGCGAGCGACCGACTTTTTTCTCGGATGGGGTATTTCCCGGACGCTCGGCGTTAGTAGATTCGCACAAAAGCAGAAGCACGCCCTTGCGACCTATCTCGCCAAGGCGGGTTATGTCCATCATCTCTCCGTCAATGGGAGTGATATCAAGCTTGAAGTCTCCTGAATGAACTATCGTGCCAAGCGGAGTGCTTATTGCAAGACAGCAGGCATCTGCAATAGAGTGATTTACATGGATAAACTCTACCGAAAAGACGCCAAGCTTTACCGTATCCCCAGAGTTTACGCAGTTAAGCCTAGGCTGAAAGGGCAGAGAATGCTCCTCAAGCTTGTTCTTGATGATACCAAGCGTTAGCCTTGTGCCGTATATCGGGGTGTCTATCTGGCGGAGCACATAAGGTATCGCGCCTATGTGGTCCTCATGTCCGTGCGTCAACACCATTCCACGGATCTTGTCTGCATTTGCCTCAAGGTAGGATACATCGGGTATTACAAGGTCAACACCGGGCATATCCTCATCGGGAAAGGCAAGTCCACAATCAATTATTATAATGTCATTTTCGTATTCCACAACGGTGAGGTTCTTGCCTATCTCGCTAAGACCACCGAGGGGAATTATACGCAATTTTCCTTTTGGTTTTTTTGGCATATATTCTCCTGTTCTTATTCGCACCGCAAGTATCCTGCCGTACCGCTCCCGACAGGTGTTGGCGGTGCTGATTTTTTTACACTCCATGTATTATACTACATATTACAATAAAAGTCAATAAGACATTTTCGTGCCGATTCGTGCTCACAGCATTCTTATAAGAAATAGAGCTAAAAGGGCAAGCGTTATGCCGAGCAGCGCTCCAAGCGCCAAAAAGAGTAGCCGTGGGTGGTAAAGGGATACGCGTGAGCGCTTCTTTTTAACTGTACCGCGGTCTGCAGCAGTTACAAGTTTTGTCGCCTCCGCTACGATGTCGCTTCCTGTGCGCTCTTCCACACTGTCTCGCAGAATGAAATATGCCGCTTCAAAAAGTGAGCTTTCCTCCGTTCTTACCATTATCATCTGCTTTTGAATACCCTTAACCATTTTATTGCCTCACTTTCATAGAGATTACACATTGTTTATTATTGGCATTGTAAATAAGCTTAAATCACTGCTGTAGCCTGATTTTTCCTCTTTGCGGAGGGTTTAGAAATCTTCCTTTTGCACGGCTCGCCAGTCTTTTCCAAAATATTACAGTATTCGACATTGCATTTTATATTTTTTTCAAATATCTCCAAATTTTTCCAAAATATCTGTTGACAGATAATGGCTTTTGTTATATAATGTCATCGTAAAGAATATATTATGTTATTAAGTCAAAGGAGAGTATAGATCATGAAATCAACAGGCGTAGTAAGAAAGGTAGACGAGCTTGGAAGAATAGTATTGCCCAAGGAGCTTCGTACCGTCCTCAACATCAACGAAAAGGACTCTATTGAGATCTTTACCGATAACGACAAGATAATCCTTCAGAAATATCAGCCCGCGTGTACCTTCTGCAACAACGCGAACAATATTATCTATTTCAGCGGCAAGAGAGTATGCACCGACTGCATAGAGAAGCTCAAGAGCCAGCTTTGATGAAAAGAGACGCAACGCGTCTCTTTTTTATATCACTTTTTGCGCCTTATTTATTGACTTTTCTTTAAAAGTGGTGTACTCTGTTATTGTATAACAGAAGTGCCGAGCTTTGAGTGTCGGTGTTATAGAAAAGGAGAAGCCATGACTAAAAGCGGAATTATACTTACAGATAAATTTTCCTTCGTCGAGAGAAGTGACAACGAAAAAATGAAAAAAGAGGTAAAGCTCACCGAAATATCTGCCATAGGTGAAGAGTATGTATCTTCAAGCGGTGAATATATATATCTTGAGCCCTCTGCACCCTGTTTTTGCTTGGGTGGAGCCTTCTTGAAGGACGGCGTAGTAGTCAGAACTGCCGCAAACGCGACAGATAACAGGTATGCAACAAACACCGCCGGAGCAACGCTTCGTTTTTGCACAACGGCGCTGAAAATAAAAATTAAGGCTGAAATTTCTTCACCCTATAAGACAAACACAACTATAGCGCGTGGTTCTTATGGCTTTGACCTTTATGTCGGCTCGGGAACGAATAGAATAGAAATGGGTGATCATCTGCAGAAGATGACGGGCATAAGCCTTGATGAGATGGTAGAGCTTCCCGAGGGGCTCAAGGAGGTGCTTCTGTATCTGCCCCAGCTTGCAGATCTTGATAAGCTTGCTATAGGCTTTGACAGTACGAGCGCCTTGGTAGGACAGCCTTGTGAACGCGACTGCGCGCCCATCGTTTTCTACGGCTCGGGCATAACCCAAGGGCTTTCCTCCTCCCGTGCGGGTAACTCGTATGCGAATATCGTTACGAGAATGTTCAATGCTGACTCCATAAACCTCGGCATGATAGACGGAGCACATGGAGAGCGTGAGATAGCAGAGTATATTGCGTCTCTTGAGAATATTTCGGCATTTGTTATGGAATTTGACCACGGAGCATCGCTTGATGACCTTCGGGCAAATCATTACAGCTTCTACAAGACGGTCAGAGACGCCCACCCCGATATACCGATAGTAATTATGAACGATCCCGTATTCTCCGAAGCAGACAGAATGGAGAGAGGGGAGAGAGTTGCCGTTATAAGCGATACATATGAGAGGGCTCTTGCGGCGGGCGATAGTAAGGTATGGTTGCTTGACGGCGAGGATATCTTCCCAACGGAAGATATGCTTGATCTCTACACAAGCGAGCTTGAAACGCTGAATAATACAGGCCACTATTATCTTGCAACCTGCATATATGACATCCTCAATAGCTCCTTTACTCCCAACAGTGAAAAGAGCGGTATTCTGCGCAGGGTAGGCTTTAAGGATGCCTTCGAATACGAGCTCCATAGCTATGACGAAAGAATTACCGAGGGTGAGTATCTGCCGGTAGCATCGCTTGACAAAAAATATGTTGCGGAAAGCGAGAACGGAGTTTCATTCTTAACTCTCTCACTGCCACAGCTCCACCTTGGTGGACTTATCCATCCTGACGACAATCAGGGCGAGTTTTACAGAGTGCCCTATGTGAGAAAGGACGAATTCCTCAAAAATCTTCTTGAGTCTGCCTATAACACCCTTCTCAACCATACCACGGGAGGCACTGTACGCTTCCGCACAAATTCCGACTATATCGTTGTCAAGGGTGCTCTTGAGTATATGGGCGCAGGTGACCACGGAAGCTTTATGGGCTTCAGCGGCATTGAGGTCTTTGTTGGTAGCGGCAATGACAGAGTTTACTGTGAGGCACGCGGACAGTCTATAGTTGGCAGTGAGTTCTGTGAGAAAGTTGAACTCCCGAACGGCTACAAGGAGGTAATGCTTGCCCTCCCGAACTACTCGGGCATAAAGGAGATAAGCATTGGGATTCCTGCCGAGGCAGAGATAGCGGCACCTCTTGAGAGAGACTATGCATCGATCCTTTTCTACGGAACCTCCATAACGCAGGGAGCTTGTGCTTCAAGAAGCTCGCTTGGATACGCCAACATAACCGCAAGACTTCTCAATACCGACCTTGTACACCTTGGATTTTCGGGCTCGGGACGCGGAGAGCAGATAATGGCGGATTTTATCGCAAGCAAGGCAAATGACCTTTCGGTATTTGTTATGAATTATGACGGAAATAGCTCTGCCGCAGAGATGAGAGAGAACTGCTATAACTTTTATAAAACGGTGAGAAATGCAAACGCAGAGCTTCCCATAGTTCTTATGTCTGCGGTGTACGCAAATGACATAAGAACCTCTTACCGTGAGGAGTGCTACGAAATAATGAAGAAGACATATGAGGATGCTCTTGCCGAGGGCGACAGAAATGTCTATCTCCTTGACTGCCGTGATGTTTTTCCTGATGAGCTTCGTACCCTTCGTGACATCTGCACAGTTGACTACTGCCACCTTACCGATACAGGAATGTATTACGCGGCAAGAAAGATATACGCGGTTGTCAGAAAGATACTTGCAAAATAGGACAAAATAAAAATGCCCCCAAAACATTGGGACATTTTTTGCAAACACATTTGAAGTTTTAGTTAAAATATGCTATAATTCAAATGATATTCGTTATCTGGAGGAATGTATGAGAAATATTACCGATGTAATAAGAGAAAGGCAGGGTGAGCTTTACACCACCCTTTCGGAGCTTATAAAAATAGATTCGCAGAGCTCGGGGGAGAAGGGTAATGAAAAGGAGATAGCCTTCTTTATTGCCGATAAGATAAAAAAACTCGGATACGAGCCAGATGTTTACTGCCCGCTTGATATTGAGGGCTTCACTGAACACCCGGAGTTCTTTGCCGCTCACGATCTGCGTGAGAGATATAATGTCAGTGCTGTGATAGCGGGCAAAGACCGCACAAGGCGCATAATGCTCGCAGCACATAACGATACCGTTTCGGTCGGTGATCCTGCACTTTGGGATAAGGATCCCTTCTCGGGTGAGATAAATGACGGAAAGATATGGGGAAGAGGTGCGTGTGATGACAAATACGGCATCGCGGCTGTGCTCTTTCTCATAAAAGTGTTCAAGGACGAGGGAATTGAGTTCCCTTGCGATATAGTTTTTACTGCATATTGCAATGAGGAATACGGCGGAAGTCACGGAGCGCTTGCCGCTTGCTTGCGCTATCCGTGTGACGAGGTAATAAATCTTGACTGCAAGGATTTTGAGATATGTACCTGCGCCGTTGGTGGCGAGGAGATGAGGGCACATATATGCGCCGAGGGCTCCGTTGACGACTGCGGAGTTATGCTTGAGGGTCTTGCGGTACTTAAGGATGAGTTCTCAAAATTCAGAGACAAACGCCGCGCTGAGCTTCGCGCACACCCTGAATACAAAAATTCGTCAGTTCCCGACGATTCGGTGCGCTTCCTTGAGCTGAAGGCAGGAAATGCGGGAACGGCACTTGACCGTGCACACGCAGAGATCTGCTATTATGCCTCATCAAGCAAGGAGGAGATAGATGACGAGTTTGCCGTAATGGCAAAGCAAATCGACAAGAGGCTTGCTCCACTTGGGCTTTGCTTTGACCGATATGAGAAGACAACGCGATTCTTCCATTTCTGCAAAACAGAGGAGGGGGCACCTATTATAGATGCTCTTAAGGCGGCAGCACAGAGAGCGACGGGTAGAGAGCTCAAAATCTGCGGCTCGTGTCAGTCCGACCTCTCTATATTCCTGAAATACGGAAGTCTTAGCTCGGTGTCCTTTGGAGTCGGACGCGGCTTTGGAGTTAGCGGTGGCGCCCACCAAAATAACGAATATATAGAATGTGACAGATTTCTTGAATTTGTGCTCATCCTCGGGGAGCTTTTTGCCGAGAGAAAATAAAGTATATTAAAAATTGAAAGGAGCTATTATTAACTGAATTTGTGACCGCACACGGTACTATTTTTGGTTCAATATAGAATACTATTGAGAAATCAGGTATTAATGAATGTTGACGAGATCAAAAAGAGCATCACGGCGCTCTATGAGAGCGACTCTACGATACACATAAATCTCAATCGGGCCAGAAAAAAGCTTCAGAATGTGGCAGTCACGATAAGGTCGGTGCATAGTCACTTTTTCATAATAGAGCATGATGACGGCGGATATGTCGCAAAATAAACAGTTCGCTTTGATGAGCTTATCACCTCAGAGGTAGAGGTGCTTGAGCTTGCGTAAAAAAGCCCAACGATTGTTGGGCTTTTTATAATTCTTCAATTATTTTCGCTATAGCATGCTCCCAGACGGGCACAGTCACTCTGTCGGCGGCAGAGATAAGGCTCTCTATTGAGTTGCCCACAGCATAGCCGATATTGGCGCTCTTTATCATGCTGATGTCATTTTCAAAGTCGCCAACGCAGATAAGCCTGTCGGCATCTACCGCCTCGGCAAGGGCACACGTGGCAGGCCCTTTTGTACATTCAATGTCCTGCACCTCAATGCCCCAATACCAGCTTCTTGCAACCTCCATAAAGTCAGGTGTCACCGATTTTATTTGTGCTGTTGCTCTGTTGCTTGCCTCGATGTCGTTATCAACGCGCACCGAGAGCTTGTAGACGGTGGAAAGATCAATGTCGCCAATCAGGTCGCGCTCACTTGGCAAGAGATGGCGGAAGCCGTCCTTTGTATAGAAAACTATCTCGTTTATGTCGTCTGATGCATCAAAAACGGAATTTATGTAGTCTGTGTCAAGGTGCGACATAAACCTTTCGCGGCAGACGAGGCTGCGTTCAACATCGTAAAGCACCGCGCCGTTAAGGGTGATAAGCGGTACACCAAAATCATAGCCTTCAAAGAAGGGAAGAAGAAAATCGTAATATCTTCCGCTTGCGACCGTAAAGAGACCGCCGCCTGCGCGGAAGCGCCGTATCGCCTGCATGTTTTCCTCGGATATCAGTCCGTCATGCGAGAGCGTTCCGTCAAAATCGGAGCATAGTAAGATGCCCGAATATCTGCCCATATGCTTCCTCCTTCTTTCGTAAAATGTCGAAAATTACACGATGATTTTACACTATGTGTTTCGCAAACTTGTTAACAGACTGTGTATTTACTGTAAACTTGTTTGCTTCATAACGCGCTCGCGCAGGTATTTTTCTGCCGCTATACGGAGCGCCGTTTTCTTTTTTCTGAACGCCGAGCTTCGCGATATACCAAGCAGAACAGCGCATTTTTCAATGCTTTGTCCTTTTACGAAATGGTAGTAGAGAAGAATTTTTTCGTCCGAGTTTGGAAGTCCCATTATAAAGTGCCTTACATCATACATTCTCGGCCTTGCAAGCACCGCCTCTGAGAAGCCCTCGGTGTCGCTGTCGTCACTGCCGCCCATAAATTCATGCTCAAATCGGTCAAGGCGGAGAAGCTTTTTATTAAGTGAATAGCTTTTAAGATAATTTTCAGTTAACTTTATCAGCTCGTCGGTTATCTTTTCGGTCATCGAACTCACCTCACTCGTTTTCTTCTGACTCGGAATAGATGCCCTGGCAGCAAAGGCAATACGGTTTTCCGTAATCTATAATATAGTCCTCCTCCTCGTGGATCCACTCTCCGCAGCCCGCACAGCGGAAGAGTCTTGCGCCAAGCTCGGCAGAGTAGCCGAAGTATGACGGACAGGACGAAGGACAGAGAAATTGCCTGCATATTTCACACATTATCTTTGTATCACCTCAAATCTTTTTTGCTTTTTGTACTTGACAAACCCCTTGCGGTATTGTATAATAACCGTAAGATAATTATAACGGAAATCCGAAAATATGTCAATAGATTATTACGGAAATCCGAAAATTTGTGAATTTGCACAGAAGGAGTGCCGAAATGAGCTATCAGAAATTTGAGAATTTGTTAAAAGAGGTCAAAAAGACCGTCTACAAGGTAGCCACAGACACGGGTATCTCGCCCTCAACCTTCACCGACTGGAAGAAGGGACGCTCGGTGCCGAAGGCGGATAAGCTTAAAGTGCTTGCCGATTATTTTGATGTGAGTATAAATTATTTTCTTGGGGATGAGGGCGTTTTTTCGCGTGTTGGCGCGCCTTTCGTTGGTAGACCTGTGCCGATAATCGGTGAGATACGCGCGGGTAGTCCGATAATCACGAATGAAACTCTCCTTGGTCACGAATATGCCGATGTTGACGATACAGACGAATATTTCTTTCTTGAGATATGCGGAGACAGTATGAAGAATATCGGAATGGTCAATGGCTCGCTCGTGCTTTTCAAAAAGCAGCAGTATGCAGATGATGGAGATATAGTTGCCTGTCTTGTTGACGGTGACAGTGCGACCGTCAAGAGGCTACATCGGGAGAAGAGGAGTATCATGCTTCTCCCCGAGAATGAGGATTACTCGCCCATATTGCTCTCACCCGAGGATTTTGAATCTGGAGATGCGCGAATACTCGGCGTTGCAAAGGAAGTTAAGATAAAATTATAAAAATAAAAAGTGTTGCGCCCAGCGCAACACTTTTTTTGTACAGATTTATTAAATTTCAAATTTTGATTTATCGGGGAGTTAGTTGACGAGAAGGATTATCCAAAACCCTTTTTGAAAAAAGGGTTCTGGACTCCCAAAAACTTTCATTACAAAAGGTTTAGCTCCCGCAGACCTTGCTCCGCCCTTGCGTGCTCACAACGGTCATAAACGAATATT
>JAZOSH010000004.1:0-35407 GCA_045656985.1 Eubacteriales bacterium
CGATGAGCAGTTTAAAAAGTTTCTTATAGCTTGCAGCCATGTTCCACCTCATAAAAAGTATTTTTATACAGATACATTATACTCCTTTTTCTGACAAATTGCAATAGGATTTTCGAAGGAATTCAATGATCTTGTAATTTATTAAACAAAATAATACTCAGCCCTGTGGTTACTGATGTTGGTACTGAGTTATCAGTTCCTATGGATATGATCAAACTGAACATCCCCCTTTCTTTGCTTACAGCGTATCAAATATTGGCTTTTGACATTACTGGGAATGCGATTTTGGTGTAGTTGCGATCATGGACATCATGTGTGTGCAGATGCATTGGTACACTCATGATGGAGATGCTCCTGGCTTTTTCTTTGATTATTGCGGTGCAAATTTTAATCGCAAACTCTCTTGACAAACGGCTGAAGAAGAGGTACAATACAACGACCTTGATGGGCTGAAACTGCGAGAGCGACCACATAGGTTGACCACTGATCTATATAAAAAATCATCCGCTCCTCCGAGGCCGAAGCCATCAATTTGGGAGCGGATTTTTACGACCACATACACGACCATAGACGCGACTGGAGCACCTGGAGACAAGATGTCACGAGAGCGCGAAAGGTCATTTTTACCGTAGCGGAAAGGTCTGAAAAAAGATAAAATGACCAGAAAAATGTTCAACCTTGAGTTGGGGTGGTAGAGGCCGCAAGTTCAAGATTGCCACTAAAATAAAACGGTGCATTTTCAATCACCAAAAGGTGATAAAATGTACCGTTTTTTTATCTGCTCTTATAGTTCTATCCTGTATTTCTCGTCGGCGCACGATTTGCCGAAATACATCAGCTCCCACACGGCAGGGTCGCTGACCTTTTCAACGGTTTTTCCGTCTTCTATTTTTTCAATAGTTGCCGTGCCTTCAAAGCGTAAATATCCACCATCAAAACCAATCATTTTTGCAAACAGCCCCAAAGGTTTTGGAAGAACATCAACAAAGCGGGTTCTATTAATATCGCTGTCACGATCATAAGTAATACGATATTCGTCGCCCGATTCGGTCATGTACTCGTAGATGACTTTATTATACACAGGTTTCCCCGTATGTTCATCAATATATCTGTTCTCGGGCATAAACTTTAGGGTGTGATTGGAGTTGTCGCCAAGGATCTCCCCGTCCTTTGCAATCATAAAAACATCGTGGTCCTTATAGCCATATTTCTTTTCTGCAGTGATCCATGAAGAAATGACCTTATAATCCCCGATCTTTGCCCTGCCCCAATACCAATGATGCATAAGTTTGAGCATAGAAATATTTCCCCAGTTATGGTCGTGATATCCCGAGCCCTCAAGATGTAGCTCCTTACCGCCGTCATAAGTAATGTCTGCTACGGCCTTTCCCTCGGGAATAGCAGGCAACCAAGCAAAATAATGCTCCTCATTATCACCGAAAAAGATACTACCTGTCTGCGACCTCCAAGCTTTAATCGTTCCGTCAAGTGTTAGGCGTGCACTCATCGTCTTACCCTTGAACACGACATCATAATGCTTGAGATCTCCCCGACACCAGCATTCGCCTATTCTTATATCGCATTTATCCTTTGCGTAATAACTTTCTTCAATCGTGGCGTACACTTCTTCGGAGAATTTTCTGCCGTCGGGTAGTGTCAGCTCCACCGAGGATATCGGCTTTATCGGGCCGTCAACAGCAATCGGCATTTTAGAATAAAAAAATATGACGAGCACAGTTCCGTCGGGATAATGCGAATCATAGTACCACCATTCATAATGTCCCTTTGACCCGTCAACGCGGGATCCGTCCTCCCAAAGCTCAACCTCATTTTTCTTGAGTCCCATCTTTTCATAATGGAGATCATCGTCCGGATGTATAGATCTTTGTATTTTCTTCATAGTTCTTACCCTCATTTTTTATTCACAAATCAATATCAAACAGCTAAAGCAAACGACTAAAGTTATATGGGTAATCATTGTTACCATAAATTTTTACGGTCCCGTGCTCGTTGTAGAAATAAATATACAAATGCCACCATGTGCCATCAAGCACCTCGCAGCCAAAACGGCTCGGGTCATATTTTCTGCGCCATTCACCAATATGCAGATCAGCAAGTCTGTCTAAAAAGCATTTCTTGTTTATTTTTCAATTTCAATATCTCCAAGTTTCGATGGCTTCAAAATCAAGAAAGGTTCAATATCAATATTAACATTATCACCGTCAATACTGTAAATTCTTGTTTCAAAACCGCTGAAAAAAAACAGCAATGCCCCAACAAGAAGCAGTCCAACGAGAAATTTTATCAATGTACTGAATGCAATCTTCATATCTGTTCTGCTTTTTAATTAGGAATTATAATTGCGATAAAAACGCATCCGATTCTTCTCTGCTTTTGAAAATCGTAATGGTTTTACCATCTTTGTATTTGTTGATCAGCACATATATGGCTGGCAGATTTTTGTTCTCAAACTCCTCTATCTCTTTTTTAAGCTTGGGATCAAGCTCAGTATCGATCCACGGCATGTCGTAGCGCTCCTTGCCAAGACGGGAAACAGCTCCCTCAAGACAGACCTCCACGGGCAGATCAAAAAGAAAGACCGTGTCACACACCGAAAGTCGGCTTTCTATCGTTCGGCTGTAATTTCCGTCTATGATCCATGAATCAAGAGATAGTATCTCGGCAAGGCGCGCATCGTATTCTTCTCTTGAAATATGCGTTCTGTCAGGTCTGTGCCAGATGGCATCAAGGTAAAAAAGCGACAGTCCCGTTTTATCTCTCAGTTTCTCCGCAAAAGTCGTTTTTCCCGATCCTGGGCACCCGATTACAATAATTTTCTTCATATCGCATCACCTGTATCTCTGTTGAATATTTACCGTTTATATTAAAATTCCTCGTTATTAGGGCGATTATGTTCTCTCAATATTCAAGCTGCTTCAATCCCTCTTCTTCGGCAAAAATGTCATTTGATCATTCCGTATCCGCCTGCGTATTTGCTGACCTCCGAGGCTACAACAAAGACATTATTCTCACAGAGCCTGCGAATATCCTTGAGCACACGCAGCGAGTCCCTTCTCGGCAGAACAATGAGAATCATATTCATCTTATCCTTTGAGCCCTGTCCGCTAAATACCGTGTATCCACGACCATTCTCCTTTAAATATTCAAGGATCTTGCCTGCATTCTCGTCATTGGCAATAAGCTGAAGGTTTGATGTACCAAGCGCGATCTTACCCTCAAGGGTAGAGCCAAGAAAGAGTCCTGTTGCGTATCCCAGACAGTAAAATGCAAGCAAGAATAGGTTATCACCCAGTGTACCAATTATAGTTGAAACAACAAGTCCCCAGATAGCACATTCTGTAAAGCCGAGAAGTGCAGCCTTAAGTCTTTGCCCCTTGACCATCATACATGTCTTGAGTGATTGAATGGTTATCTCAATTATTTTTGCGGCGCAAACAAGAAAGCATACCGCTACGGGATGTATTGAAGCTAAAAATTCTGACATACAGCTTCTCTCCTTTTATGAATTTGTTTTTCTTGACATTGCTCCACAGTATTTTGTTATCGATATATCATCTTAAAATCAGCTTTATTACCCAAAGCTGTAGCCTTTTTGGCAATACATTCAGAAGCAATAGCAAAGGATTGCGATTAATACTGTAGGCAAAAGCGGGCTTTTTTCTTTTAAGTATCGAGGCAACCTTTTTTGCTATCCTTTCAGGTTGGATGCACCTTGCCTCAACACGGTCAACGATTTTCCTGAATCGCTCGGCGTTGCAGCTATAAAGCTCGGTCCTCTCGCAAAAGCGCTCAAGCGCAGAGGTGGAGACACCAAGCATTCCCGTGTCCACAGCCCCTGCACGAAGCACAGAGACCGAAATGTCGAGAAGCTGAAGCTCCATACAGAGAGAATACGCATATTTATCAAGCGCACCCTTTGTTACAGCATATATTCCTGTGAATGGCAGAGGGTCAAGCGGTGCAAGCTCACTTGTAGTGATAATTACTCGACTCCCCTGGCAAAGCATCGGCAAAAATGTTTTATTGATCAAAAATACGCCATAAAAATTAACATCAAATATCTGCCTGAAGCTTTCCTTATCCATCTCAACAAGCGAGTCAAGCATATATAATCCCGCAAAGTGTACTATAGCACAAAGAGAGTCGGTGTAGGCGTGTACCGCTTCAAACGCCGCTCTCACACTTTCCTCGGAGGTAATATCTACCTCTATGGGAATAATATTATCCGATGCCTTTCCGATTTTTCGGTCAAGGGCAAAAACTCGGTAACCCCGAGCCGAGAGTGCCTCTGCCGTAGCGCGTCCCATTCCGCCGTATGCACCCGTTACAAGTATATCCTTCATTCTTTTCTCCAAAGCAATTACTTATTAAACACATATTCATCCATACGCCTGAAGGCTTCCTTTAAACGCGAAAGCGGAAGCGCAAGGTTAAGGCGTATATGCTCTGTTCCGCCGTGCTGGCGTCCGTCTTGCCACGCAACACCGACATCCCAGCCTGCACGCAAAAGCTCGTCAAGCGTCATATTGTGCTTTGCAAGCCACAGAGAGCAATCCATAAAGAGCATATATGTTCCCTCGGGCCTTGCGACGCTGATGCCATCAAAATGCGCCATTATGTAGTCACAGGCATAGCGGGCATTTTCACTCAACACCTTGCAAAGCTCGTCTACCCACTCATGTCCTTCGGGCTTGTATGCACCGATAAGAGCGTGCATTGAAAGTACATTCATTGAGTTGTAATGCGACAGCGATGCCTCTTTGTCTACGCGGTCGCGGAGGCGCTTGTTGTAAATGATATGATACGAACCGACAAGGCCTGCAAGATTAAAGGTCTTTGAAGGGGCGTAAAGCGCGACTGTTCTCTGACGGGCATCCTCACTTACAGACTGAGTGGGGATATGCTTATTGCCGTCAAGGAGTATGTCAGACCATATCTCATCAGACACTACATATACATCATGCTTACAGAATATTTCCATAGCCCTCTCTATCTCCCAGCGTTCCCACACGCGACCCGTCGGATTGTGCGGCGAGCAGAATATAGCGGCATGAATATTATTCTCCACTATCTTGCGCTCCATATCGTCAAAATCCATTCGCCATATCCCCTCATCGTCACGGGCAAGGGGACTTAAAACAATATTATAACCGCTGTTCTTAAGCGACATGGAAAATCCCATGTATATAGGGCCGTGAACGAGCACATTGTCTCCGCGCGAGCAGAAAGTACCGATAGCAGAAACAAGTCCGCCAAGCACTCCGTTTTCATAGCCGATGTGCTCGGGAAGAAGACCCGTGACGCCATTTCGTTCCTCTTGCCAGCGAATGATAGAATCAAAATATTCCTTTCTCGGGTCAAAATAACCGAAGGCAGGATGCTCAATTCGCTCACGCATGGCCTCGCAGACGGTGGGCACCGTTGGAAAATTCATATCAGCCACCCACATAGGAATGACATCAAAGCCCTCCTTCGGTAGTCCCGGAGCCCAGCCTACGCCAAGCGCATCAACTGCAAGCGCATCGCGCCCGTGTCTGTCTATAATAGATTCAAAATCGTATTTCATATATACTCCTTAAACAGCGTCATAATAAACTCTATATCAATATTATATCAAAATTTCTGCGTGATTTCAATAGTAAGGATTTAATGTAAAGAAACAAATCGCCCTGTTTTTCAAAAGCAGTTGACTTACCCTTACATTTAGATATATAATAAACATATAAAAGCAATTTGGAGGACATAAAATGAGAAAAAATTTTGGTGCCAAGCCTATACTTTATCCGCAGCCTGTATTTATAATAGCTACCTATGACGAGGACGGTACACCCGACGCGATGAACGCTGCTTGGGGCGGCATCAGCGAGGAAAATGAGATATCTATGTGCATAAGTGCATCCCACAAAACAACAAAGAACGCGCTTACGCGCGGTGCATTTACGGTAAGCATGGCAACAGCAGACTATGTTGCTGCATGCGATTATGTGGGAATAGTTTCTGCGAATGATGTACCCAACAAGCTTGAGCGCGCAGGACTTCACACCGCAAAGAGCGAATTTGTTGATGCTCCACTTATCACAGAGCTTCCCATGGCAGTTGAATGCCGCCTTGTAAGCTATGACGAAAAGACCTGCCGCATGGTAGGCGAGGTTATTAATGTCTCTGCCGACGAGAGCATTCTGACCGACGGAAAGATTGATCCCGCAAAGCTTCGTCCTATCGTATTTGACGGTGCAAATCTCACATATCATATTCTTGGAGAGAAGGTAGGAAATGCCTTCCGCGATGGTCTTGCATTAAAATAAAAAAACACAGGGGAGATGGATTTTCCATCTCCCCTGCTCTTTTTATACGAGAAGGTTCTCTTCTGTTTCTTTATCAAAGAAGTGCATTACCTTACCCTCAAAGGTAACATAAATGGTGCTTCCGTATGTGAGGGCCTTGCGCTCATCATCCTCAAGAGTTACAGTGGGGATACGAACGATAAGCTTATCGCCATTATCCTCAACAACATGGAGGTGAAGCTCGCTTCCCATCATCTCGTTGACAACTATCTTGCAAGGAATTGCCGCGGGATTATCCTTGTTCGAGAGCACAAAGTGCTCGGGACGAACGCCGAGAACGATCTCGCCGCCCTCGACTCCCTTTGCACGAAGTTGCTCTGCCTTCTTGCCCGTGATCTCTATCTTCGCGCCGTAGGGTGTGACATAATACTTGCCGTCCTCTACTACGAGGTTTGTCTTGAATGTATTCATCTTGGGCGCGCCGATAAACTCTGCAACGAAGAGGTTTACAGGCATATCGAACACCTCAGTGGGTGTGCCCACCTGCTGAATAAATCCGTCCTTCATGATAACGATACGGTCGCCGAGTGTCATAGCCTCGGTCTGATCGTGCGTTACATAAATGAAGGTTGTATCTATCTTCTGACGAAGAAGGATTATCTCTGCACGCATCTGGTTACGGAGCTTTGCATCAAGGTTTGAGAGAGGCTCATCCATAAGGAATACCTTGCTGTCACGCACCATAGCGCGTCCAATAGCAACTCTCTGTCTCTGACCGCCCGAAAGAGCACGGGGCTTTCTTGTGAGATACTCTGTAATTCCAAGCACCTCTGCTGCCTTTGTTACCTTGTCATATACCTCGTCCTGAGGAACATTCTTGAGACGAAGGCTGAATGCCATATTCTCAAAAACTGTGAGGTGAGGATAAAGCGCGTAGTTCTGGAATACCATCGCGATATCTCTGTCACGGGGCTGAAGATCGTTTACAACAACGCCATCGATCTCAACAGTACCTGCCGAAATATCCTCAAGTCCTGCTATCATGCGGAGAGTTGTTGACTTTCCGCATCCCGAAGGACCTACGAAAACGATAAATTCCTTGTCGGCAATTTCAAGGTTGAAGTCCTGAACTGCAACCGTATCCTTGCCGTATATCTTCTTTACATTTGTTAATTTAAGACTTGCCATAATTCTCTCTCCTATTATCCTTTCACTGCTCCGCCCGTTACGCCTTCAACATAGTACTTCTGAAGAGCTAAGAAGACGGTCACGACGGGTATTGCCACGATAACGCCCGCGGCACAGAACATAGTGTAGTAGTCATTCATGTTAGTTCTCGACATCCACTCGTACATACCGACTGCAACGCTCATACCTGCGCTGTTTTCGTGAATGAGGTAGCTTGCGAGCATAAAGTCTCCCCAAGGCGCCATAAAGCCCATGAGTATCGTGTATATTATGATAGGCTTTGACAGGGGCATGATGACCTTGTAAAAGACCTGCCAACGCGTAGCACCGTCAACTCTTGCGGCTTCGTCAAGGCTCTTTGGTATAGTATCGAAGAAGCCCTTTGATACATAATATCCCATACCGCTCGACGCGCAGTAAACAATAATAAGTCCGAGAGGTGCCATCGCCTGTGTAAGACCTGCTTCACCAAATATTACACTTGGAGTCGCAAACACCTTATAGATAAGGATCATCGTAAGAAAACCTGGGAACATTCCGAGAATGAGCATCATGTTCATAAGCCCTTTTCTTCCCTTAAAGCGAAGTCTTGAGAGAACATAGCTCATCGAAAGGATGAATACAGTCTGCAAAAATGCGGTTGCTACTCCCATTATCGCAGTGTTTTTGAACCATTTGAGAAAATCCGTTTTCGTAAACAGTCTCACATAGTGATCGAAGCCGAATTCCTTTGGAAAAAGGTATGGCGTCTGCATATTGGTCTCGGTCTTGAAGGATTCAAGCACGATTCCCACAAATGGGAAAAGCCAAACAATCGTCATCGCAATAAGAATTATATAAATTATCGTATTGCTCAAACGTCTGCTTGCAGTCGCACCAAATCCTCTTTTTCTTATCTTATTATCATTCTTTTTCTTCATCACTTGTAATCCTCCTCGTTCTTAGTTGACGGAATTACGTTATAGACGATAAGTGACAAAACAGCGACGACGAGGAATACGAGAATACCTATGATCGATGCCATATAGTATTTACTTTCGGTACTACCGAGTGTCATCTTGAAGAGCCACGTGATAAGAAGGTCGGTGTGTCCTACCGATGCGCCTCCCGCCGTTCCCTTGATGGGGTTTCCTCCCGAGAGAAGATAGATAACATTAAAGTTATTGAGATTTCCTACAAAGCTTGTAAGCAGATAGGGTCCCGTTACGAAAAGCATGTAAGGAAGAGTTATCTTGGTAAACTGCTGAGTAGAGTTTGCTCCGTCGATCTTTGCGGATTCGTAGAGATCCTGAGGAATATTCATAAGTATTCCCGTTGCCATAAGCATAATATAAGGAATACCTATCCAAATATTTATCACGATCAAGAGTATCTTTGCGACTACAGGAGAATCCCAAAGCGATACAAAGTGGTTCACCTCAAGATAATTCTTGATTGCAGGAATATAGTTTAACACTCGACCGATAAGTCCTGATGTCGTAAAAAGCTTGGATACATAAAGAAGGGACACGAACTGAGGAATTGCAATGGTCATAACGAGCACCGTTCTCCAGAACTTCTTTATCTTTATTCCCTTCTTGTTTATCATAATAGCTACGAACATTCCGAGGAAGTAGTTTGTGAAGGTTGCAAAGAAAGCCCACATAAGTGTCCATGAGAGTATCTCGCCAAAGGTTAGACCAAGTCCACCATTGCTGAAATCAAATAGCTCGTTGAAGTGCTCAAGTCCTACCCACGAGAAGAGATTTGAATGTCCATCGTGCGCTGCATCGTAGTTTGTAAAGGCTATGAGAACCATATAAATTATGGGAAGCACGGTAAATGCAAGGATTCCCGCAAGAGGAAGTGAGAGAAGCGTTTTGTGGAACTGATCGTCAAGGAGGGACCTCAGGTCGTCCTTGCCGCTCTTTACCTTCTTGCCCTTTGCCGTGATGTCAAGGCAGATTCGACACTGTTTTACCTGAAGGCGCCATGTGTATATGAAAGCAACAATAAAAATGATTGTGAGAAGTCCGTAAAGAAGCACCTTTACTGAGTCATCGCCTTCAATCCACATATTATAATCGTATAGCTCATTATACTCTGTCCTGCCCTGCTCTGTACCGACATTTGAGCCTACTTTGAACCAGTTTCCCTTTGCGAGCCAATAGATTCCGCCACTGGGAAGAATCATGTATACTATAAATATTACCTCAAATAAAAGGAAGAGAATTCCCCTCATTATCTGTCCGTAATATAAGTTTCCAAGTCCAAAAATGAAGAACGAGAGCTTAACCGCAATGTTTCCTCTCTTAAATGTGGAGCCGATATCCACGAATTCATCCTTTATGCCAACGCCGCAATCTACGAAGAAGCGAGCAATAGCCTTTCCAATCTTCTTAAAGAAAAGCGGAATAGCACAAAGGAAAAGCTTCAGCTTATACAGAAAAGCTTGAAACTTATTCAGCTTTAAATACTCTAAGTCGTTTAATCTTTTCATAAATTCAAATATAAACCGAGTTTATACTTACTCCTTTTTATATTTTTAATAGTAAAGAAGGCATTGTTTGCCGACAGACAAGACAACTGCTGTCCTTGCATATCGGCTAACAATGCCTCATTTGAGGTTGGGGAGCAGATGCTCCCCAACCTAATTATCAATTATTATTCAGCGGGAATAAGCTCTACGCTTGCTGTTGTGCCGTCATATACGAGCTTAACCTGATACTTGCCGGTAGTCTCAACAACGATGTTATCGCCGCCGGGAACTCCGTCAACACCAAAGTTAACATCCCAAGAAGCACCCTGACGAACCTTGAACTGTTTGCCTGCCTCAAGCTCAAGAACCTCAGATACCCAAGTGTTCTCACCGTCAGCAGTCATCGGGAAGTCAGTATCCCAGCTGGTTCCGCAGATATCACCGATTACGCTCCATGCCTGCTTTGCCTCGTCGGACATGTTAAGAACGCCGTCGATAGCTGCATCGTATGCATCAAGTGCTGCCTGAAGATCAGCATCGCTTGTTGCTGCCTTTGCGTCAGCGCCGAGAACCTTTGCGATATCCCACCATGCGCCGTGAATCTGACCCTGAGGTACACAGTTCTCATTTGCAGCCTGCTTAGCAAATGCTGCGAGAGAAACATTGTTCTGAACGAAATCAGACTTTGCTGCCTCAAGATTGGAGGGACCCCACTGGAATTCCTCTGCTCTCTGAGTCTGACACTCCTCACCTGTGAGGTACTGAGCAAGGATAGAAAGAACTGCACCCTTCTTAGGATCAGTCTGGGGCTTTACACCCATAAGCTTATAACCGGTGTATCCACCGAGGTGGTAGGACTTGCCGTCAACCTCAAAGGAAGGAAGATCGGTTGCGCCGAGATTTGCACCAAAGTGCTCTGCAGCTGCACCTGCATTCCAGATACCTGTAACGATCGCGCCTGCGTCAACGAAAGTATCAGCATCGCTATCGTAGCAAGTGGACTGTGCGAGCTTCTGCATGCCCTTCATAGCTGCAAGACCCTCTGCAGAGTTGAATGTGTCGTCAATTGCATTGAACTCGCCCTCAGTTGTCATTGTCCAGTTGGAGTGACAGCCTGTAGCGAAGAAGAAGGATGCTGTGTACCAAGCATTCTCAAGAGCATAACGGAACTTCTTGCCGCTCTTCTCACATGCTGCGATAATAGCCTCAAGGCTATCTGCATCCTCTTCGGAGATGATGCTTGTATCATAGTAGAGGAAGTAACCGTTATCGCTAGTCATAGGATAAGCATAGATTGTACCTGCAACGGAAGCAGCTGCAACAGAGCCTGCATCGTTGTTAGCCTTGATTGTCTCCTGTGCCTTCTGGCCGGGCTCAGAGAGGGCAGCAGCCTGAACAAGACGAGCAAGCTGGTCCTGTGCAAAGCAGTAGATGTCAGGAGCAGTTGCAACATCTGCAACTACCTTAGAGCCTGCGTCAGCCTCTGTAACGCCCTCAATCTGAGCGTTGATAACTACGCCGGGGTTCTCTTCCATGAACTTAGCGATCTGCGCCTTGAACTGCTCAGCAACGCCTTCCTTCTCGGAAACCCACATTGTGATGTCATATGTTCCCTCAAGACCTTCGGTTGAGAGACCATCGTCGGGCTTGTTACAAGCCACAAGTGCTGTCGCAAGCATTACGACAACAAGAATAAGTGATAAGATTTTACTCATTTTCATAAGTAATCCTCCTGAAAAAATATTTGTTTCGCGCCCCTTTGCGCACATATTATTATAATATTATTGAATATTTTTGTCAATATGAATATACACTTTTAGTTGATTTTTGGCACTTTACACAAAAACAGTAAGTGTTTTTGAGCAAAATGCGAAGGAAACAAATTAAGTGTTTTTATATTCATCAAATGCGGGAAGCTTGTTGCCCTCATAATCAAATAGGCACTGATTTGCCCATTCATTTGAGGTTGATTTTCCTTCCTCGTGAATATAACGCTGTCCTGCCTCGCTTGCCCAGCAGATACCCTCGCCCGGAAGCCAAAGCGGTTCCCAGTAAAATACGCCATCAATTCCATTGGCTCTCGCTCCATCAAGGAAATCACGGACAAAATCAGCTTGTCCCTCGGGCGTGACGGGATATTTCTCGGTAAAGCCTGCAACATAGGCACGCTCGGCATCTATCACAAGTCTTTTTGCCTCTCCGTGAAGCTTATACGCCTCGGTGGTAAAGCCGTATCCAAGCTCTACGACCATCAGCTCCTTGCCAAAGTGGCGGCAGGCATTAAGGTTGGAAAAGAGCTCCTCGGGTGTGCCGTGCCAATAAGGATAGTATGACGCACCTATTACATCATATTCTATTCTCGCCTTTTTCATCTCACCAAAAAATTCCTGATAGACACCCTTATCATTGCTTCTCTCAAGATGAAGCACTATCTTTGCCTCGGGCACAATCTCGCGGCAGGCGCGGCAGCCTGCACTGACAAGACGGCAAAAATTCTCATAATTTCCTCGTTTGCCTTCGGCATCCTCAAGCTTACCTATCGGCCAAAGCATTCCGTTCGTTATCTCGTTGCCAACCTGTATCATATCGGGTGACACACCCGCCTCGCGAGCCGCGACAAGGCTCTCTCTTGTAAAATCGTAGACTGCCGAGACAAGCTCATCAATATCATATGCCGCCCAAGCCTTCGGTATGACCTGTTTTGCGGGATCTGCCCAAAAATCGCTGTAATGGAAGTCAAGGAGCAGACGGTAGCCCTTCTCTTTAGCAAGCTTTGCGAGGGCGATATAATTATCTATACCACAGCTTCCTGCTAGATAGGGTTCACCGTCCTCGCCAAACGGGTCATTCCAGAGCCTTATTCGCATAAAGTCAATGCCGTTTGCGCGGAAGGCGTCAAGCGGGTCTATCTCGCTCTTGCCATCATAATATTTTGCGCCGTGGGAAAGCTCCTCAAGATAGGTTGATACATCAATGCCGAGTATCATTGCTCTCCTCCCTTATGCTCTTCAAATTTCGGAGGCTCGTTATCCTCACCGAAATCAACCACACGCAGCTTCATTGCGCGATAGCGGTATCTTGCCATCTCATTGAGACGAAGCACATCAGCTTCACTACCCGTAAAGCCACAACGCAAACAGTAATATTCCTTTTTTTCTCCGTCAAAAAACATATCTATGTCAATATCTCTCATAAAACACGAGGGACAACGGAAATTCAGCTTTCCTTTCGTAGCTTGAGCCATGTTCTTACCTCTCCTTCAGTTATAGTTTTGCGAACACCAAGTCGGTAAACGGGTGAGAAGGCTATTCCCTCCTCAACGAAGCACTCATCGTTATCTCCGCCCATCTCTACCCTTGTAAGCACCTCGGGGATAGTGACATGTGCGAGCTCTGCATCCTTACCCGATATTCTTCTGCCGTGATAGGAGAACTTCATATTCTCTCCGTCAACACCAAGGGTAAGACCTGTCATATCTGCCTGATATTCTGTTGTGCCGAATGCTCCTGTGAGGTATTCCTCAAAGGTGACGCTCTCACCGACATCATTAACAATTCTGCGCTCGGTTATGACAGTTCCCTCACCCTCAACAAAGGTGAAGGACGATTCAATGACGATGTCAACTCCGCCGAGAGTAAGAGTTACAGGATCGGTGATAAGCTTTACACCGTTCTCTGTTTTTTCGTATCTTGCCATCGTTCTTGTAAGACAGAGGTCGGCGCTCTCACCACGGCAGCTTACCTTACAGGACTTTATAGTTCCCGCACCTGCATAGTGAGTAAAGTAGCCTGCGCGATAGTTAATCTGTATAAGGTAGGGATATGACGCATCATAAACATTTTCTGTTCCGATACCCGTTTTCTGCGGTATGCGTGCGATATAAGGACGAAGGTCTATCATAGCACCGCCCTGGTTGAAATCAAGACAACTTCTCATCGCGGGGTCTGCATACCAGAAATACTCCTTGCGACTTCCGTAAAGAATGTCCTTCCAGAGCGCACACTCGCCACGACTATAGTCCTTGTGGCAATCGCGGTAGAAGTCTGCAAACTCTGCCATGGTCATGTCAATCAGCTTTCCCTCTGCCTTAAGCTTACCGTAATATTTCATTCCATCGTCATACGACTTTGCAAGCAGCTCGTAGGGTGCCTCCCAGCGTCCGCGACAATTGAGCCATCCGGGACCTACGAACATCATATTATAGCTGTATCCGTCATTGTATTTGCCAAGATGGCGGTACTGGTCTATAAGATTATAAAGGTAAGGATACTCATACTCGCCGTCATCGTTGTAATATATCATTCCGCGAAGTACATTCTGCGGATGAGTACCAAAGTTTGAGCCGTTTCCGTCAAAGCACGCCATAAGGTCACGCGAGAGGTGCGGAATAGCCACGATACCCGAGTCGTCAGCTGCATCGGATGCGGGACAGTGTGAGTTTATCTTTGATGGTATCCATGGATTCCAAGGTCCGCCGTCCATAAAGGTGTACCACGAGTTGTTGCAGGTGTGATATGCCTTGGGGCCCTCCTCCCAACAGGTAGCAACAGCGCACTTTACACTCGGATATTTCTCCTTTATATAGTTTATCGTGTACGCATCAAGAAAATAGCTGCTCGTTGATTCGGGATAGAAGCCGAATTTCTCGTAAAACTTACCAAAAACATCGTCTACTATCTCCTCCTTGGTCTTCTCATCAAACATCCATATGCAAAAGTCCTCGGTGTGATATTTTGCCTTGAATTCGGGGCAAGGCAGACCGAGAAGAGAAAGACCTATCTCGTCGCCATACTTCTCGTGCTCCTCCTTGGCAAGCTCTACAATGATATCAGAAAATAGAGATGCATAGGTTATCTGTATCGTTGTTTTGAGTCCGTATTTGTGCGCAGTGTCCTGCTGAAATCTGAATATATCAAGTGACTCATCGCGCACTCCGTCGCTCTTGCCGAGCGCCTTTTCGGCATACTCGGGTGAGAGCTCGGGACGGTGAATTATATTGACTATAAATTTGTTTTCCATATTGCCCTTCCTGTTTATTTATTTTACGATCACGCTTGTATATGCACCTATTGTGAGCACATTTTTCTTGAGCTTGGCAGACGAAACACCGATATAGTCGCAAAGTTCAAGTCCCTCTATATCCTTGAGCGCCTTGCAACTTGAAAGATCAATGCTCATTTCCTCACCCGAGGTGTTATGAATGATTATTACCGTTTCGCCCTCATACTCAACTATAAAGCCTCCGAGATTTTTCTCACCAAGGTCAAGCGCGGTGTATTTTCCGCGTGCGATCTCGGGATACCTGTGGCGAATTGCTATAAGCTCGCGGTAGTAATTATGCATGCTATCCTTGTCCTCTACCTGATCGACAACCGTTGTTTTTATCTGCTTGTCGGCAGCATATGTTGTGCCTATGGGGTCAGCCACTCTATCTCCGTCTCCCCAAAGCATTGCAAGACGGCGGTTGGCGTCTGTATTCGCACTGCCGCGGGAGCCTCTCATGCCTAACTCCTCACCGTAATATATCACGGGAGAGCCCGGACAGAGCAGATAGAGGTTTGCCGCCATTCTCATATTATTTTCGGTTATAAATGCTCCTGCTATTCTGTCCATATCGTGATTTGAGAGAAAGCCCATAACCATTCCGTCGGGATTTTTCTCAAGCACCTTTTTCTGGTATGACTCAATGTATTTAGTATACTTTGTGATTGATGTTCCCTTTGCGGCACTTGCAACGGTTCCCTCTGCCTGCGACATAGCAAAATTGAAGCAGTTCATTGAGCCGTAATAATCAAGTATCTCGCTCTCACCCGACCAGCACTCGCCAACACAGTAGATGTCAGGCTTGTAGGCGCGGAGCTCATCCATATACCATTCCCAAAAATCAGCGCTTCTTGCAGTATCTCCGAAATAAATGTACTTGATCGCATCAAATCTGAAGCCGTCAATGCCGAGGTCAAGATAATACTTTGCTATCTTGAGAGCCTCCTCCTTCACCTCGGGGTTATCAAAATTGAGCTCGGGCATTTCTCCCACAAAGTTACATTCATACCAGCAATCAACACCCGCTATCTTCTGATAGCTGATGCCGCCCACCTTTTCATCGGTAGTCACGCAGGAATAATAATCGTAATACTTATTATCAACATCACCCGTCATTCTCGCCTCCTTGAAGGCAAGGAACCACTCGTGCTGATTTGAGGTATGATTTATTGCCAGGTCAAGAATAATCTTTACATTTCGCTCGTGGCAAAGCTCAATGAGCTGGACAAGGTCCTTCTCTTCACCAAAACGCCAGTCAATCTTGTAATAATCCTTCGTGTCATACTTGTGGTATGAGGGCGAGGAGAATATGGGAGAGAGCCATATGCCCTGCACTCCAAGACTCTCACCCGAATTTATATCTCCGTCATTGAGATAATCAAGGCGGTTGATAATACCGCGAATATCCCCAAAGCCGTCTCCGTTAGAGTCGGAAAAGGAGCCAACGAATATCTGATAAAAGGTTCTGTAATTATCGTCTATAGGATCAACCTCGGGAGCTTTACCACAGCCCGAGAATGTCACCGATGAAAAAAACATAACAGCCACCAAAAAACTTAATAAAATACGCTTCATATACTACCTATTTACTCCTTTACCGAATTAAGGAGAGCATCATCTATCTTTCCCCATGCGTTGGGACCCGAACACTTGACATATATGCCGACAACTATTTCGTCGCCCGCAGTGTATTCAATTCCGTTTATCGTTGCGGTGTGCCACTCGTTGTAGACGGTTATCTCTGTCTCTGCCTTGTGTACTGTCTCTCCGTTTATCTTCACATAGGCGTAGATATCTGCCTCACCACCGTCACCGCCCATTATTGAAATGGAATAATTGTATTTTCCGCTACCAAGCTCCTCCACCTTCTGTTCAAGAGTAAACTCAACGCAGTCTGCCCCTGCTCCCCAGAAGTGATAATGGAGATTTCCTGTAAGTGAATCGGTTACCTTATCCTCTACCTTGAGCTCATCAAAGCTCTTGAGTGCGGTAGCAGTCCATGCCGTCTCGCCCTCCTCAAAGCTCCAGTTCTTGAGGAAATTATATTCAACCATAGAGATGTAACAGCGCGCAGGCATGCCGTCGGCCATTCCCTCCACAGTATATTTTGCAACACCGCCCGTCTTCATAGCCTCAATATCAACATCATGCCACTTAACAGAAACCATCTGCTTTGTGTTATCAAGCATCACCGCGTTTACTAAATCTGGAAGCATTATCTCGCCGTTAAGGTCTATAATAAGATTTATATCCTCAATGGCGTCGGAACGGTTTTCAACAATATTTCCTTCTCTTACGAGCGAGAATACCTTGAGCGACTCAAGTGCCTTGCCCTCGGCATCAAAAAATGCCTGATTGTCAACCGCGCAGCCGCCATACCACTTGCCCGCATCATCGGGGTCATACTGCTTTGCATATGACGATGCCCAGCCCGAGCCGTGCTTTTCCCAAAGCGCGAGATTTTCCTCATAGCTCTCGCCGCCTACCGATATCCATGTGCCCTCCCAATAGAAGACGCCAATGCAGTTTTCTATTTCGTTTACTGCTGTGTTTATAACATCACGAACAAGATTTGCCTGTCCCTGTTGGGTGAAGGGATAGTTCTTGACAATACCGCCACCGTCACCTATAGTATTTCCGTAAAAATCTGTATTATCTGCCGTATATGCATAAGAGGTCTCGGCTATCATTACCTTCTTGCCGTACTTATTGACTATGTCAGAGAGCACATCTGAAAGGTTCTCAAGCGTGCCGTGCCAGAAAGGATAATATGAGGAGGCAAAAACATCGTAATCCACTCCGTAATACTCAAGATTTTTGCCGTAGCTTTCGTAATTTGTCACCTTTTCGGGGTTAGCAAAATGTACGGCAACGAGTGCCTTAGGGCAAACCTCGCGCACAGCCCGTGAGCCTGCCGACATAAGCTGGGTTATCTTCTTCCAACCGCCAAGCGCGCTGCTTGATTCCCCCGCCATAGCACCGTTTGTTTCATTACCTATCTGCACCATTCCAACATCAACACCTGCATCAACAAGTGCCTTAAGACAGTCTCTTGTGTATTCATAGAGCGCCTCGGATTTTTGGTCAATGCTCATACCCTTCCATGCCTTCGGCACCATCTGCTTTGCAGGGTCGGCCCAAAAGTCGCTGTAATGGAAATTGACAAGCAGCTTCATACCGTGCTCTGTTGCGCGCTTGCCTATCTCAATGGCATTTTCAATATCGCAGTTTCCACCGCCATATCCCTTGCCCGACGCGTCAAACGGGTCATTCCATATACGGACACGGATATAGTTTATTCCGTTATCGGCAAGTATTCCGTAAACATCTCTTTCCACTCCGTCATGGTCATAATACTTAACTCCGCTTGCCTCAAGAGAGGGCACGCAGGAGGCATCCATTCCCATAATAAAATCATCGGGAATATTTTCCACCTTGCTGACAAAAAGCGAGTCGGACACAACGCCCTCACCCGTCTTTTTCGGTCTCCAGTCACCGACCTCCGAGCAGCCAACAAGCGACAGTGCCGCAATAAGCAGCGCCGCCGCCAAAATGACAAGATCTTTAAGCTTTTTCATAATATTTCTCCATTCATACAATAATTGAAAATGGGGTGCTTAATTTAATTTTACATTTAGATTATAACATCTTCCATTATAAAATTCAATAATGCATAATATACAAAAAAGGAGCTATTCTTTTGCAAATAATAACCACATATAAAACTGGTATATTGACACCGCAACAACAAAATGATATAATCAAAAAAGGTAAAATATCTGCACGGAGGTGATAGCTCTGGTACACATTTTATTCGACTGTCCGAACACACAGGACTTTGCGCGCGAGCTTGCTCCTTACCTCAAAAGCACCGATAAGATTGCAGTGGTAGCCCTCTCCTTTTACGACGATTATGTAAAGGACAAGGAGAGCTGGGAGCTTGTTTACGGCAAGGGCATCGGCAACTGTTATTTTGAAACGGTTGACGGACTTGCTCCCTTTGGAATATTACCCGAAAATATCTCTTTTATAAACTATTTTACCGATACACATGAGTGCGCACGGAAAAAGATAGAGCACGCAGATGTAATATATTTTACAGGCGGACTTCCCGACAGAATGATGGACAGGATCCGCGAGATGCGCCTTGAGAATGCTCTTCTCTCCCATAAGGGCGTGGTGATGGGATATAGCGCGGGAGCTGTTATCCAGCTTTGCCAATACCACCTTTCACCCGACGCGGACTATGCAGAATTCGGCTACTATGAGGGCCTTCCCTACCTTGATTCCTTTTATCTTGAGGTACACTACGAGGGCAGAGATTCACAGAATGCCTCTGTGGCGCGTGTGCTTGCCGAGAGAAAAAAACCTGTATATGTCCTTCACACCGCAAAGGGCGGCATAGTTGTTGACAGTAACGGAATAAAAATTATCGGCAAGGTAGACAAATATGAGCCTTGCTGAACAAATAAAAATATTTATCAAAAATATATAAGGAGCACTACATGAACACCTCACTTAAAAACTTTGGCTTCAAAAACAAATCGGGAATTCTTATGCCTATAAGCTCTCTCCCCTCGTCCTACGGCATCGGCTCGTTCGGCAAGAGCGCTTACGACTTCGTTGATTTCCTTTGCGAAACTAAAACGAAGTGTTGGCAGGTGCTTCCCCTCAATCCCACATCTTACGGGGATAGCCCCTATCAGTCCCCTGCTGCAGTTGCGGGAAACCCTTATTTTATTGACCTTGATATCCTCGCAAAGAAAAAGCTTCTCACGAAGGAGGAGCTTAAGGAGGTACGCCACGATACAAAGCGCGTTGACTACGGCTGGCTCTTTAACACAAGATATACCGTTCTCCGCAAGGCTCACGCGCGTTTTCTTGAAAAGGGTGGCGAGAGCTCGGCTGAATACAAGAGATTTGTAAGAAAAAATGCAGATTGGCTCTCCGACTACTCCCTTTTTATGGCACTCAAGGTCCACTACAACTATTCGGCTTGGACTACATGGAGCGAGGAGCACAGAGACGCGGCAAAGGCAAGAGCACTTGCAGAGAATTTCAGCGTCGAGTGCGGCTTCTGGTCATGGATACAATATGAATTTGACACTGAGTGGCAGGAGCTTGTAAGCTATGCACACAAGAGAGGCATACTTATAATCGGAGATATGCCTATATATGTCGCGCACGACAGTATGGATGTCTGGAGTGCACCCGCACAGTTCTTGCTTGACGAGAACTTCAATCCTACAGTTGTTGCAGGCTGTCCTCCCGACGGCTTCTCTCCCGACGGTCAGCTTTGGGGCAACCCGATATATAACTGGTCTCTTATGGAAAAGGAGGGCTTTGCTTGGTGGCTTAAGAGAGTTCGCGCAAGCTTCCACCTCTATGACATCTTGAGAATAGACCATTTCAGAGGTTTTGCGGGCTATTACAATATTCCTTACGGACACACCACGGCACGAGAGGGCAAATGGGATTCAGCGCCCGGAATTGCTCTTTTCAGAACGATAGCTGCCGCATTCCCGAAGGCAAGAATTATTGCTGAGGACCTTGGCTTTATCACCGACGATGTACGCGAGTTGCTTACAGACAGCGGCTTCCCAGGAATGAAGATGCTTCAGTTCGCCTTCTATGATGACGACAGTGAGTACCTCCCCCGCACATATGAGAATGCAAACTGCGTTGCCTACCCCGGCTCACACGATGCAGATTGCGTAAAGACATGGTGCAAAAATCTCTCGGGAGATGCACTCGTTCGCTTTAACCGCGAGTGTCCGCACACAAATGGACAGAGCCGCACCTATGACCTTATTGAGTTTGCTATGAGAAGCCCTGCAAACCTTGTTGTTGTTCCTATGCAGGATTTCCTTGAGCTTACAAATGACGAGGGCAGAATGAACACGCCCGCCGTTCCCGACGGAAACTGGAACTGGCGTCTCGGCTCGCGCTACAGAACTGCTTCTCTTACCGAGAAGATAAAGAGCATCACAACCCGCACAAAGCGTGCTACAAAATAAGGCGGTACGGTATGAAGGCTAAATTTTTATCACTCATATCCCTACTTTTAGTGATTTTTATGCTCTTCTGTACCCTTATCTCCTGCGCTCCCGCCGAGACCGACGGAAAGGACAGCGAGAGTGAGAAAGAAAGCGAAAACACAACTCCTCCCGTGACAGACGAATATTTTCTGCCGAAGGAGGAAGGCTATAATCAGATTACATTTTATCTTTCGGGCTTTGAGAAAATAATGGAGAGCTCGGACATTTGGTGCTGGTGGGATGGCAAGGACGGCAAGGGCTACACGATGTATCCCTGCTCCTTTGGCGCAAAGGTAATGATAAACATTCCCGAGGGCGTTGAGGAGGTAGGCTTTATAGTACGCACATCCTGCTCCGACCCAGGTGGCTCGTCATGGGGACAGGCAACAAAGGACGCTACCAATGATGACCGTTTTGCAGTTATCGTCGCCCCCGAGACCGCTATTTATCTCAAGCGCGGAGACGCAACACAGTATAAGAGCGATGATGGAGGAAAAACTCTTACTATGACAAAGGAATTTAGCTTTGCTTCTCTTACCGATTTCAATACTATCAAGTACACCATAACCCCCGCGGCAACACTTAACCATTCACAGGTCAAGGTATATGAGGGAGACAGAGAGATTTCGGTCACGGCACTCTCAAGCGCTAACCGTTCTGCAAAGAGCGGAGATATCGTGCTTGCCGAAACACTTGACATCTCAAAGAGCTATCGCGTTGAGATAGAAGGCTACGGCGCTTGTGCAGTTGTACCGACATCGGTTTTTGACAGTGAATATTTCATTGAAAATCTCACATATGACGGAGATGACCTTGGTGCAACTATAAATGGCGACAACACCACATTCAAGGTCTGGGCACCTACTGCCTCAAGCGTTGTTCTCAATCTCTTCACGGCGGGTGATGGCGGCGAGGCTTATGAAAGTGTAAGCATGACGAAGGGCGACAGAGGTGTATGGTCGCATACGGCAGAGTGCGCTCACGGCACATACTACACATATTCGGTAACCACCTCGGTAGGTACACAGGAGGCAGTTGACCCCTATGCAAAGGCGGCGGGAGTCAACGGCAATCGCGGAATGGTGGTTGACCTCTCACTTACCAACCCCGAGGGCTTTGGTGAGGAGTTCAGCACGGGAATTGACAGCTACTCCGATGCTATAATCTGGGAGGTTCATGTAAGAGACTTCTCAAATAAGATAGCCTCATCAAACTACAAGGGCAAATATCTCGCATTTACCGAAAGAGGCCTTGTTAATGAGTACGGCGAGGCAGTCGGTGTTGATTACCTCGTTGAGCTTGGCATAACACATGTCCATCTTCTTCCCGTATACGATTACGCAACTGTTGACGAAACAGAGTCCGATGGGCAGTTCAACTGGGGCTATGACCCGAAGAACTACAATGTTCCCGAGGGAAGCTATTCAACAAATCCCTACGACGGCGCTGTGAGAATAAAGGAATACAAGGAAATGGTGCTTGCTCTGCACAAGGCAGGCATTGGCGTTATCATGGATATGGTCTATAACCACACCCACGATGCCAATTCAAGCTTCAATAAGATAGTTCCCTATTACTACTACAGATACAACGAAAACGGCACAAATACCTCTGCATCGGGCTGTGGAAATGACACGGCATCAGAGAGATATATGTACGGAAAATTCATGGTAGACTCGGTCAAGTATTGGGCAGAGGAATATGACCTTGATGGCTTCCGCTTTGACCTTATGGGACTCCATGACCTTGATACAATGCAAGAAATAGAAGCGGCTGTACACACCGTTAATCCCGAGGCTATAATCTACGGTGAAGGCTGGACAATGGGCGCTACCATTGACGGAAGTCTCATGGCAAACCAGTCGCAGATAAAGAAAATAGAAGCAACAGGCGATGCCATAGGCACTATCGCAGTATTCAACGATGTTATCCGAGACGGACTTAAGGGTAGTGTCTTCAGCGCAACGGGCAAGGGCTATATCAGCGGAAATGCCTCGCTCTCGCTCAATGCTGTACTCTTTGGCATAGGAGGCGGCTCGGGTGGCGGAGCTTCGTGGAGCGTCAATGACAGTATGGTAATCAACTATATGAGCGCACACGACAACAACACCCTTTGGGATAAGCTTGAGCTTTCAAACGGAAGCGACCCTGTTGAAGCCCGTCTTGCTATGAACCGACTTGGCGCAACACTTATCATGATATCAAAGGGTACTCCCTTCTTCCAGGCGGGCGAGGAGATGCTTCGCACCAAGGGCGGAGACGAAAACAGCTATAAGTCAAGCGATGCGGTAAACAATATTGATTGGTCTGTTCTTCAAGAAGGCACCGATGAGTATGAGATGATGCTCTACTACAAGGAGCTTATCAAGGTAAGAAAGAGCTATGAGCTATTCACATCGGAAGATACCGAGATAATAGCAACAGAGCTTACAGACAAAGCAGTTGCCATAACGCTTGACGGCAAAGACAAGGGTGTAGCACTTGTAGTTGCAAATCCAAATACCGACGCTATGAGCTATGTGCTTGACGGCGAATGGCTGTTGCTCATTGACGGAGTAGCGGCTCGCGAGGGTGAAGCACAGACGGTAAGCGGCACAATAGATGTTCCCGCTTATTCGGCTATTGTTCTTATCAAAAAGTAAATATAAAAACACCCTGCAAAGATTGCAGGGTGTTTTTTCACTTATTTGTTTTCCTCGCTCATTGCTTTTCTGACGGCGTCAACTCGCTGGGCAAGAGGCGGATGGCTATACTCAAGCACAACATTTATCTTTGAGGGCGCAAGGTGTGAGAAGTTTTCCTTGGCGAGCTTTTTGAAGGCTGTTATCATAGCTTCGCCATAGCCCTCCTTAACCGCCTGTCTGTCAGCGCGGTATTCTGCTGCGCGACTGCGAGCGTTTGTGATAAGGCTCGTAAGCGGATTTATCACCTCAAGCAATGCACCGATAAGAATGTATGCAAAGCCGTAATTTATTCCCTCAAAGCCAAACTGACTGTAGATTGAGGGCTCCTTTAAAACGAGCCATGCAGCAAGCGACATAACAAGAAGATTTGCTACATTGAGTATCTGACTTTTAAGCACATCCTTATTCAGTCCGTGACCGAGCTCATGTGCAAAAACAGCACATATCTCGTCGGGCGACATCGCCTCAAGCAGATTATCGTAAAGGACTATCGTCTTCATCTTTCCAAAGCCTGTGAAATAAGCATTGAGCTTTGTTGTACGGCGCGAAGCATCCATGACCTCTATCGCCTTTACCTTATAGCCGTGCTTTGTGAGAAGCTCCATAAGTCTGTCCTTGAGTTCTCCCTCCTCAAGAGGAGTGAACTTATTTCCTATGCGGCTGAAAACAGGATACAGGAAGCTGATAACGAGTGTAATGCAAAATACTGCGCCCGCAAAAAGAATTATCATCCAGTCGCCCATAGCGCGATGAATAACTGCAAGCAAGGTCATGAGCGCAAGAAGCAGAATAAGCTCAACAACAAGGCCTCGTATCACATCAAAAATAAAGGTCTTGATGCTTGAGCGATTGAAGCCGTATCTTTCCTCAATGACCATAATTCTATAGTAACTGAAGAAGATACCCGTGATAAGAGATACAATGACCTCAAGCAGCGCTACCGAGAGGAGCTGCGGAAAAAATCCCTCTCCAAAAAGCGATGCAAATGCGGCATATGCATCGGTAATTATCAAAGCAAGTGCCACTACACATGACACCGCCGATGACAAAATGCCAAGTCGGCTGTTCTCTGCGCTGTATTTTTTCCATTTCTGATATGTCTCGGCATCGTAAACATCAGCAACACTCTCGGGCGTTGGATTATTTGCCGAGCGAGCCTGAATTATCTTGAGGGCGATGCTATAAAGTCCCCCAAGCAGTACAAGTATTATCACAGCAAGCTTGATAGTCATTATTCTTTCTCCTTATCCATCTTTTCAAACATTTTGTTATAGGGGGCAAGCATCCCCTCATTCATCGCGTTGCCCATCTTTGAAAGTATCTTTTCATTTGCGAGAAGCATTCCCACAAGATACATCTTCATGGTAGTAAGCTTTTTCTTTTGCGGAAAATCATATATTCCCTGCTTCTTATAAAATTTGTGGTCGGCACGCATCATTCCGCGCATTCCGTATATAAGGTCGCGGAAGATCTTCATTCCGCCAACACCCCAAAAGCTCTGCGGGGCTCTGTGTCCTGTTTTTAGCGCAAAGTCAAGACTCTTTGCAAGTTTATCCACTGCGGAGTCTGTATCGCTCTCGTCTGTGGCAACTCCCGCAAGGAAGTTTCCTCCCGTATCGCTTCTCGCCTCAATAACGGTGCGAAGATTATTTTCTGCCGAGTAGGCCCCCGACACAAGATAGCCAACAGGCATTCCTACCGTCACTGTTCTGTGTCCGTTACAGAAATTTCTGTCATCGTACATCTTAAATCTGCTTCCCATAGAGTGGTCGGAGACGGTAAACGCGTAGACTATGGCATCAGCCTTTTGAATATCCTCGCGCAAGAAGCGGTCAAATCCGTCCTTGTAGACACACTTTTCGGAAACGGCACATCTGAAACAGCCAAGGCAGCCGCCAGCAAGTGGGTAATCGGTAATGTTCACGATGCGTGTTTTATAGCAAAGCACACTCTGAAATCTTGATATCATTGAAGCAAGTGAGGAGCCTTCGTCTTTATTGTCGGTTATGATAACGATGTCCTTATCCTCGCTCTTGGGAGTTTCCTCCGCAGCGGTCGCGAAAACAGGAGTAAAATCCTTCTTTTCTCGGCCAGCCGAGAGATAAACTCCCTCCTTGACCGACCACAAAAAGCGCTCAAAGAATTTTTCCGCGTCCTCTCTGCCGCGCTCACAAAGCAGATCTTCCATGTCGGCTGACAGTCCACGAATATAGCGCATTCCCATATCAAGAGAATTCTCCTCTATGTACTTATGCGCGGTAACATCATAAAAATGCTTTGATGTTGATATTTGTGTGGCATATTTCCCCTCAAGCGAAACCCCATTCAGCTTCAGAAGCTCTATAAATCTGTGGAGCTGTGAGGGAGCAAGGAAGGTATACACAGGATAGGAAAAAATAAGAGCATCGGAGGCTTCAAGAAGCTCGCGCGTCTCGCTGAAATCCTTCTCAAGTGCACCTATTCTTTGCCCTGCGTGAAGCACGCAAAAGCTGTGCTCGGGATATTTCTTTTCAAGATAACGGACAGTCTGAAGGGTTATGCTGTATTTTCCCTTTGGACTTCCGTTGATAATAGCTATCTTCATTTTTGTCCCTCTCTTCCATGCCAAAATGATCTTTTCTTGATTATATCAAAAAAACAACAGAATTTCAAGTGATTTGTCACCAAAGCACACTCTATCCCGTTTATTTTTAAAAAAATTCTTCTTATCAACAAAATACTTCGATATTGCTCCTCATTTGTTGAATTTGCAAAAATATAGTATATAAAATAAAAAATAAGTAATATTTCGTTGACAAACCATAAAAAATGTGCTACAATAAACTGTGTTTTTTGCGAACGGATTTACCCGTTTCCGATTTAGATTTGTAAGGATTGCGGCCGCAATCTTTATAGATATAAGACTATATCGGGTCCCCAATTTTCCCGATACAGTCAAAAATACAATTTGAGGAGGAACATTGCAATGTTCAAAAAAATTCTTTCCCTTTGTCTTGCAGTACTCATGGTTGCTGCTCTTTGCGTTTCCATGGCATCCTGCGACAACACAATCGCCGTTGCAAGCATGACAGAGTCTCCCCTCCCTGAGGTAGAGCTCAATGCAGATTTTGAAGTTCCCGCAGACTTCAAGATAGGCTTCATCCTGCTTCATGACGAAGCGTCCACCTACGACCTTAACTTCATCAAGGCTGTTGAGAAGGTAAAGGCTGCTCTCAACCTTGCAGACAATCAGGTCATTTTCAAGAAGGACATTCCCGAGGCAAATGAGTGCTACGAGGCAGCTTGTGACCTCGTTGACGAGGGTTGCGACATCATCTTCGCAGACAGCTTTGGCCACGAGACATATCTTCTTAAGGCTGCAAAGGAGTTCCCCGAGGTTCAGTTCTGCCATGCAACAGGTACTATGGCTCACACAGAGAACCTTGACAACTTCCACAATGCTTTCGCATCTATCTACGAGGGTAGATACCTCGCAGGCGTTGCTGCAGGTCTCAAGCTCAACGAGATGATCGAGAACGGCAAGATCACTGCAGAGCAGGCTAAGATGGGTTATGTTGGTGCGTTTACATTTGCAGAGGTTATCTCGGGATACACATCCTTCTACCTTGGCGCAAAGTCCGTTTGCCCCAGCGTAACTATGGAAGTACAGTTCACAGGTAGCTGGTACGACGAGATCCTTGAGAAGGAAGCTGCTACAGCTCTTATCAATAACGGTTGCGTACTTATTTCCCAGCACGCTGACTCTATGGGTGCTCCCTCCGTTTGTGAGGAAAAGGGTGTTCCCAATGTTTCCTACAACGGAAGCACAGCAGAATCCTGCCCCAGCACCTTTATCGTATCCTCCAGAATTGACTGGGCTCCTTACTACATGTACATCATCAAGAGCGTTTGCACAGGCACTGCTATTGCTGCTGACTGGTGCGGCGACTCCACAACAGGATCTGTAGTTCTTACAGGCATCAACGAGACTGCAGCTGCAGAGGGTACTCTTGCAAAGCTTCAGGAGGTTGCTGCGAAGATTAAGAACGGCGAGCTCAAGGTATTCAACACAGATACATTTACTGCTGAAGGCGCAAAGCTTGATTCCTACATGGCAGATGTTGATACAGATGCTGCATTCACACCTGACACAGAGGCTATAGCTGACGGTTACTTCCACGAGTCTGAGTACCGTGCTGCTCCCTACTTCAATGTGATGATAGACGGCATTAAGCTTCTCAACACAAACTTTGGTTAATATTACCGCATAACAGACAGGCGGAGCATATGCTCCGCTTGTCTCGGTTTTTGAGTTTCAAATCCTGAGCAAACCGCTTTTGGCACGATCTGCCGCAAGCGGTTTGCTGAAGATTTGATATGCAACAACATTTTTTCTTTTTTTGGAGGAGCTTTATGAGCAAACCGATTGCATTGGAGATGAGAAAGGTCTCCAAGTATTTTGGCAGCTTGGCGGCAAACAAGGATGTGGATCTGACCGTTCATCGCGGTGAGATACTCGCAATACTTGGAGAAAACGGCTGCGGTAAGACCACGCTTATGAACATGATAGCAGGTATTTACTATCCCGACAGCGGAACAATGTTCGTTAACGGACAAGAGGTAGTCATCCGCTCGCCAAAGGACGCCTTCCGTCACAAAATAGGTATGATACATCAGCATTTCAAGCTAGTAGACCTCTTCACTGCAGCAGAAAATATTGTGCTCGGTGTTGACGATGAGGACAAGTATAGCATAAAGGATGTCAATCGCAAGGTCCAGGGCATTGCCGACAGATACGGCTTCCACATTGACCCCAAGAAAAAGATCTATGAAATGTCTGTATCCGAAAAACAGACCGTTGAGATAATCAAGGTACTTTACCGCGGTGCCGATATTCTTATTCTTGACGAGCCCTCGGCAGTCCTTACACCGCAAGAGACAGAAAAACTCTTTGATGTTCTTCGCCGTATGCGTGAGGATGGAAAGTCTATTCTCATCATCACACACAAGCTTAACGAGGTAATGGCTATCTCCGACCGAGTTGCCGTTCTCCGCAAGGGTGAGCACATTGCAACTGTTGAGACTTCAACCACAAGCCCCGCAGAGCTTACAGAAATGATGGTTGGTAAGAAGGTTGAGCTTAATATAGACCGCCCCGAACCCAAGGATGTCTGTAACAGACTTGAGGTAAAGAATCTCAACATGGTAGATGCAGAGGGTGTCAAAATCCTTGACAACATCTCCTTTACAGCACGGGCAGGTGAGATCCTCGGTATCGCGGGTATCGCAGGCAGTGGACAGAAGGAGCTGCTTGAATCTATAGCAGGACTTTGCCACCCCGTAACAGGTGAGATAATTTATCATAATCCCAAGACAGGCGAGAGCGAGGACCTTCGTGACAAGGACCCCGTTGCAATAAGAGAGCTTGGCGTAAGGCTCTCCTTCGTGCCCGAGGACCGTCTCGGAATGGGCCTTGTTGGAAATATGGACATCGTTGACAATATGATGCTCCGTAGCTATCGCAAGGGACATTCAATGTTCGTTGACCGTAAAAAGCCCGGCGATCTTGCAAGAAAGATCGTTGACGAACTTGAGGTATCAACCCCCAGCACTCATACACCTGTTCGCCGTCTTTCGGGCGGTAATGTACAGAAGGTGCTTGTCGGTCGTGAGATAGCCGCTGCCCCCACAGTGCTTATGGCGGCATATCCTGTTCGTGGACTTGATATAAATTCATCTTATACTATCTACGGTCTGCTTACCGCACAGAAGGAAAAGGGTGTCTCTGTCATTTTCGTTGGCGAGGACCTTGATGTACTTGTAGAACTTTGTGACCGTATTCTCGTTATATGTGCAGGTAAGGTAACCGGTATCCTTGACGGAAGAAACACTACCAAGGAAGAGATCGGTCTTTTAATGACAAAGACCAATGTAGATACAAATGAAGAAAAGGAGAGTGATAACAGTGAAAACGCGTGAAAAGACCGTTCGTGAGCTTCCCTTCCATGTGGTAAAGCGTGACACTATGCCTGTTTGGAAGTCAATGATGATCCGTGTTATCGCGGTAATTGCAGCTCTCTTGTTCTGCTCGCTTCTCTCGGTATTTATGATAGACGCAAACCCGCTTGAATTTCTCGGTACTCTCTTTGACGGAGCCTTTGGCTCATCGCGTCGTCTTTGGAAATTTGCAAAGGATGCCGCTGTTCTCCTGTGCATTGCTCTTGCGGTGACTCCCGCTTTCCGTATGCGCTTTTGGAACATCGGCGCAGAGGGACAAACACTTGTAGGTGCGCTTGCCTCTGTTGCTATGATGATCTATTTTGGCAACGCCCTTCCCAACTGGCTCCTTCTTATCGTGATGTTTGTTGTCTCGGTAATAGCCGGTGCTATCTGGGCCGGACTTCCCGCTATATTCAAGGCAAAATGGGGCACTAATGAGACACTCTTTACCCTTATGATGAACTATGTTGCAGCACAGCTTGTTTTGTTTTGCATTGACATCTGGGCTCCCAACGGCTCGGGAATAATTCCCTCTATGGCTGTAGGCCACCTTCCTGTTATTGCAAACGAATATCTTTTGCTCATACTTATAGTTCTTGTGCTTACGGTGCTTATTTATATCTACCTTCAGTACACAAAGCAGGGCTACGAGATCTCTGTTGTAGGTGAGAGTGAAAACACCGCACGCTATATCGGCATTGGAGTTGATAAGGTTATAGTTCGCACTATGCTCGTATCGGGCGCTATCTGTGGTATCGCTGGCTTCCTTATAGTCAGTGCGCTTAATCACTCAGTTGCCGAAACAACTGTCGGTGGACAGGGATTTACCGCCATCATGGTATCCTGGCTTGCGAAGTTTAATCCCCTTGTTATGATAGGAACCTCGGCATTTATCACCTTCTTGCAGCAGGGCGCATCACAGGTAACCACGAATTTCAATATTGACTCTGCTTTCCCCGATATGGTAGTAGGTATTGTGCTCTTCTTTATAATCGGCTGTGAGTTCTTCATTGGATACCGCCTTAAATTTCGCGAAAAGAAAGGAGGAAAAGCATAATGAATGCATTTCTTGATTTCATTATAACGGCAATTCCCTTTGGAATGACATTCCTTCTTGGCTGCACGGGAGAAATCCTTACAGAAAAAGCGGGACATCTTAATCTCGGTATCCCCGGCATTATGTGTATCGGCGGTGCTTGCGGGTGCACGGCACTCAAGCTTTTATACCGTTCAGGCCTTCCCTTCTTCCTCATCGTAATTATTGCGATAATCGCAGCTTTTGCAGGCGGTGCTATGATGGGACTTATATATAGCTTCCTCACAGTTACCCTCAAGGCAAATCAGAATGTTACCGGACTTGCTATGACCACCTTCGGTGTTGGAGCGACAAAGTTTATTATGTCTAAAATGGCTATAAACTCTATTCAGTACCTCTATGCACTCAAGTTTTTCCGCTTTCCCTTTGCGCAGAGCACAAACGCACTCAAGTATTGTGGAGTAATGGTCTATCTTGCCATTGCTATCGCTCTTGTAGCAGCTTATGTTCTCACACGCACACAGGTTGGACTCCACCTGCGCGCGGTTGGAGAAAATCCTGCAACAGCTGATGCGGTTGGCATAAATGTAACACTTTATAAGTATGTTGCGACCCTTACAGGAAGCGGCATTGCGGCACTTGGCGGACTTTTCTACATTATGGACTATCAGGGCTCAAATGAGGCATACAAGAGTATTGAAGCTCTCGGTTGGCTTGCCGTTGCGCTTGTTATATTCACTCTTTGGAGACCGCACATCAGTATTATAGGCTCGATCCTATTCGGCATGCTTTATCTTGCGGGCTCGCGTATTCCCACACTTCTCAACATCAAGCTTGACACAAGCGCGACATATCTTCTTCAGATGTTGCCTTATGTAGTTACTATCATCGTTCTTATAGTAACAAGTGTCAGCAAGAAAAAAGAAAATCAACCTCCAGCGTCATTGGGACTTCCCTATTTCCGTGAGGAAAGATAAAAGTAAAAAAATAAAAAAGGCAAGAGCTTCTCGCTCTTGCCTTTTGATTTACTTTTACTGCTCGCGGAAATTTATCGTTTGTGCGTAGGCATCCATAGAGTCAACTATTGCAAGAGACTCAAGATGATAGCCGAGATTACGGATAGTTCTGCCACCGTACTGGAAGCCCTTTTCAATAACAATACCTATACCCTCAACAGTTGCTCCTGCCGCCTCTGTGATAGAGATAAGCCCCTGAAGCGCACATCCGTTTGCAAGGAAGTCATCAACTATGAGAACACGGTCATCAGGTGACAAAAATTTCTTTGAAACGATGACCTGATTTTTATTCTTATGCGTGAAGGACTCAACCTCAGCGGTGTACATATCACCGTCAATATTTATACTCTTTGCCTTCTTTGCGAAAACCATAGGTACACCAAAGCAACGCGCTACCGAATATGCGATAGCTATACCCGATGCCTCAATAGTAAGAACCTTTGTGATAGACTTGTCCGAGAAGCGTCTGTAAAACTCTTTGCCTACCTCGTCAAGAAGTTCAACATCCATCTGGTGATTAAGGAAGCTGTCTACCTTGAGCACATTTCCCTCTTTGATTATTCCGTCTTTAAGTATGCGTTCCTCTAAAAAATTCATAAGACACCTCTTTAATAGAATGATATATTTATTATACTATCCCCGCACAGCTTTGTCAATCTTTAATGACAATTTTAAATGTATAGATATTGAAAAAAAAACAAGGAGGTGGTATAATAGCATTAGAAAATTCTGAAAGGAGGAAGCACATGAAAAAGAAACTGACGATAGGCATTCTCGCGCATGTTGACGCGGGAAAGACCACACTTTCCGAGGCGTTGCTCTTCCTTTCGGGAAGGATAAGAACGCTGGGGCGTGTTGACCATAAAAATACCTATCTTGACACAAATGCAGTTGAGCGCGAGCGCGGAATAACGATATTCTCAAAGCAGGCGCGCTTCTCAACCGAAAATTGTGATTTCATCCTGCTTGATACTCCGGGGCATGTAGACTTTTCGGCAGAGACAGAACGCACTCTTGCCCTGCTTGACTACGCGATACTCGTTATAAGTGCACCAGACGGGGTACAAAATCACACACGCACACTCTGGCAGCTGCTTGAATTCTATGGTGTTCCTACCTTTATCTTCCTCAACAAGACAGACATTGCAATAAAGCTCAAGGAGGAGCTTGAGGCAGAGGTCGCATCGGCCCTTTCAAAAAACTGCGTTGGATTTCTTGAAAAGCAAACCAAGGCAGAGCTTGACGAAAAGCTTGCACTTGTGCATGAGGATTTTCTTGATGCCTTTCTCGCAGGAGAGGAGATAGACGAGGGAGATATTGCCGCTCTTATCAGCGAGCGCAGGCTGTTTCCTTGCCTATTTGGTTCAGCACTGCGCCTTGAGGGCATTGATTTTCTTCTTTCAACGCTTGACCGCCTGACACTTGCCCCCGTTTATGAGGGCGATGTCTTTGGTGCAAAGGTCTATAAGATCTCGCGAGCTTCGCAAACAAGACTTACCTATATGAAGATCGTTTCAGGACGCCTTTCTGCCCGTGACGAGATCTCTTATCTTTCAAGCGACGGAAAAAGATATACAGAAAAAATAAGCCAGATAAGGCTTTATTCGGGCGATAAATACGAGCAGACAGAAAGTGTCTCTGCAGGCGAAATATGCGCCGTCAGCGGACTCTCGGCAAGCTATGTGGGACAAGGACTAGGCCTTGAGTCAGACACCGCAAAGCCTGTGCTAGAGCCTGTGCTATCTTACCGCATAAAGCTCCCCTCCGAATGCGATCCTGTGCTTTATTTCCCGAAGTTAAAAGCGCTTGAGGAGGAGGATCCATCTCTTCATTTGACTTGGAACGATGAGCTTCAGCAAATAGAGGCACGCCTTATGGGAGATATACAAATAGACCTTTTGAAGCGCCTTATCCTTGAGCGCTTTGGAGTCATGAGCGAGTTTGATGCTGGACGAATACTTTACAAGGAAAAAGTGGCAGCAAAGGTTGTCGGCGTTGGACATTTTGAGCCGCTTCGCCACTATGCCGAGGTTCAGCTTCTACTTGAGCCGCAACCAAAGGGCACGGGACTTGTTTTTGATACCCGTCTGCCTGAAAATTCGCTTGACACCAACTGGCAAAGGCTTATTTTATCAAATCTTTACGAAAAAGCGCACCGCGGAGTGCTAACCGGTGCCATTCTCACCGACACAAAGATAACTCTTGTTGCAGGCAAGGCACATGTAAAGCATACCGAGGGCGGTGACTTCCGTGAGGCAACGCTCCGTGCCGTACGCCACGGACTTATGAAAGCGAGTTGTGTTCTGCTTGAGCCATATTATAAATTCAGACTTGAAATACCAAGCGGCACTGTTGGACGCGCTATGTCCGACCTTCAAGCAAGGTCAGCGGAATTTGAAATAGAGGCGTCAGGTGAGAATTTCTCCACAGTTGTTGGCAGAGCGCCTGTTGCAAAACTTCACGACTACGCAAGAGAGATAATCTCCTACACACGCGGAGAGGGCAGACTTTTCTCTGTATTTGACGGATATGAGCCTTGCCACAATGCGGAAGAGATCATTGCGGCGGCAGGATATGACCCCGAGGCAGACCTTGAAAACACTCCTCACTCGGTATTTTGTGAGCGAGGCGCAGGAGTTTTGGTGCCTTGGCAGGAGGTTGACAGCTATAAGCACCTTGATGCAAACATTTCGCTCTCCTCTCCCACCGTCATAATCCCAAGAGTTTCGGGGCTTGCGCGGCAATACAAGTTAAGCGACGATGAGCTTGAAGCTATAATGCTCCGTGAATTCGGTCCGATAAGACGAAAGAAATACAGTGAACCAAAGGTCATATCGGCACAAAAGACCGAGAAAAAGGCGCAAAAAAAGAGCATTGTACGCGACAAAAGACTAGTGATAATTGACGGATACAATGTCATCTACGCGTGGGAGAGCCTCAAGGTGATTGCAACGGACAGCCTTGAAAAGGCAAGAGAGACGCTTGTTGACACCCTGATTAATTACGCGGCATACACAAAGACAGATGTAACGGTTGTTTTTGATGCCTATCTTGTAAAGGACGGCGCAGGCTCCGATACTACGCGCGACGGTTGCCGTGTGGTATATACAAGCGAAAATGAAACAGCCGATGCCTTTATTGAGCGTCTTATGAGTCAGCTTGGGCCTGACTACAGCGTACGAGTTGTAACAGGTGACCGCCTTGTGCAGTATTCCGCTGTGCGCTCGGGCATACTCCGTGTTACAGCAAAGGAATTTGCCGACGAGATAACAGCGGTCTCAAATGAAATAAGGGAGTTTGTCCGCAAGCTCTCCGAGGATAAATAAAAAGGGCGAGATTCTCGCCCTTTTACATATTTTAAATGATTTTGTCTTAAAACTCAACGCTGTCAGGATCAAAGCCCGAATATCCGCATATCTCCATTGATGCTATCTTTTGCATATCCTCTTCGGTGATAGAAAAATCCCAGACATTGAAATTTTCCTCAATACGACTCGGTGTTACAGATTTGGGAAGCGGCACAACTCCGTTTTGCAGGCAGAAACGAATACATATCTGCGCTACAGACTTTTTATATTTTGCGGCAAGCTCAAGGAGCATTTCATTCTCAAGAAGTCTGCCCGAGCCGATAGGACTCCATGCCTCAACACATATTCCCTT
>JAZOSH010000005.1:0-9429 GCA_045656985.1 Eubacteriales bacterium
TGTACGAATTTTTGATGAATACAAAGTCAATGATTGGTGGTGGACAGCAACACCTGATACTACAAAAGAGCACTACAACGGGAATTGGATAACTTGCGTTTCGCCTCACGGCAATATCAACAGCAGTAACTGCAACTGCTATTACGGGGTTCGTCCGTTTTTATACTTTGTATCTTCTATCTCTGTATCTTGTGATGAGTAAAAATGGCTGAGGGAGATCTTAAAGTCATAGTCAAGGCGAAAGAGCTTGCCGAGCATTCGTTCAGACTTACCTCAAACAGCAACAGATACCCCAAGAAATACCGTCATTCACTTGTTGACAGAATACAGCTGAAGAGTCTTTCAATATACGATACCTTACTTGAGGCAAACAGGATAAACAATGTGACGAGAAAGGCCTTGCGCTGTGAGAAGATAACTGAAGCTATAACCTATTGCGATCAGCTCCTCTTTTACATAGAGCTGTCGATGCGACTTGAACTTCTTGAGGCTCGTTCTGCTGAATATTGGAGCAAGCTTGTCTCAGATGTAAAATATATGGCTATTGCTTGGAGGACCAAGGAAAACAAATAAATCAATAGGTCGCGGGTTGTATTTTTTTGCGTCTCCCCGCGCGGCAATATCAACTACAACAACTACAACAACAATAACGCGGTGCGTCCGTATTGGTGGGAAGTCAGACAGAGTAGGCACGAGCTGAAATCAGTACACCACATCAAAAGAACGCGCGACCTTTCTCGGGGCTTATTCCTTGAGATAAATAAAGAGGACTGTGCTATATGACCGATTTTGAAAAGGTAATTGATTTCGAGAATATGTATAGGGCCTACCGAAGGTCAAAGAGCGGAAAGGGCTATAAAGAAAGCTCTGCCCGCTTTACCGTCAAGGCTCTTGAGGGGGTAAATCTTCTCATAGAGCAGCTGAAGACGAGGACCTACAGGATCGCCCCGTATAACGAGTTCAAGGTCTACGAGCCAAAGGAGCGCGTGATACAGACCACCTCCTTTAAGGATAAGGTCGTACAGCACAGTCTGTGTGACAATGTATTATTGCCGAGACTTGAGAGGATCTTCATATACGATAACTGTGCCGGGCAGAAGGGCAAGGGAACACTTTTCGGACTTGACCGCCTCTTTGAGCATATGAAAGCCTTTTATAAGCGTTACCGCCGGGAGGGGTATATCCTCAAGTGTGATATATCAAAGTTCTTTTACAATATTTCGCACAGTCAGATGAAGGACATCGTGGAGTATTGGTTTGGCTACGATGAGGATATATGTTGGCTCTGTAATCTCTTTATAGACAGCACCGAGGACAAGGGGCTGCCGCTTGGTAATCAGATAAATCAGGGCTTGGCGCTTCTTTATCTTGACGGTATGGACAAGCTTATAGTGCAGGAGCTCGGTGCCGAATTTTTCGGGAGATATATGGACGATTTCTATATCATTCACCCGAGCAAGGAGTATCTTGTATACTGTCTTGATGTTATTCGGGAGTATCTTTCTACGCTTGGTCTCACACTTAACGGCAAGACGCAGATTTTTCCCTTTAAGAACGGTGTGGATTATCTTGGCTTTCACACATATGTTACCGAAGGCGGCAAGGTGATCCGCAAGCTGAAGAATGAGAACAAGCGCAACGCGCTTCGCAAATATCGGCGCATGGCGCACCTCGTTGCCGAGGGCAAGCTCCCCCGGGAGAAGTTTGATGCGTCCTATAGTGCGTGGAAGAATCATATATCACACGGGAATTGCTATGGTCTTGCGAAGAGGACCGATGCGATGATAAAGGAGATTTTGGAGGGCAGGTAAATGCAGAAACAGAGGGAATCAATATTAGCTGTGAGTGAGAGGGAAGAGGTAAACCGTCTTGCGGCGATGATTGACGAGGGAAATGATCTCTCATATCGGGAATGGAAAAATAAGGTGAAGAGAAAGGGATCCATCTGCATCGCCGAGCATCTTTTGCGGTGCGGTGTGAGGCTCCCTTCGGAAATGGAGGACTTTGATGAATAAAGAAAATAAAATGAGCATAGCCGAGGCGGCACGGCTTATGGGTGTTTCGCTGCAGTATGTACGCGTGGGAATTCAGCGTGGCATTCTCACCTTTGGATATGCCGTGCAGGTGGGGTCAAACAGATATACCTATTTTATCAGCCGTCAGAAGTTTACCGAGGCGACGGGAATATGCACCGATAGCGAGAACAGTTAAAACAAAGGAGAGGAATATGGCATTTGAAATATTAACGATGTTAGCACTTGCAGGGATATTTGGCTTTCTCATTTTCCTCTTCTGCAAATGGTACGAAGAGTGTAAAAAAGAGGGAGTTATACATAAGAACAATGGGGAGGAGAGCGATGATGCCGGACGAGATTATTAAAGGCTTACTTGAAACATCCAAAAAGGAAGGTGGGCTTCTTGCCGCATTTGAAGCTTGCGGCAGATTTATTGAAGAGCTTCAAAGTGAACTGTGTTTCAAGGATTTAGAGATAGAGAAGCTCCGGAAGGAGCTTGCGGAGGTGAAGAAGCAATGTTCTTGAGCGGCGACCCCCACGCGGATTTTGACAGGTGGGACAGAGAAAGAGAAAGGGCGCGCGACTGTCACCCGAAATGTGTTTGTTGCGAAGAGCCTATTCTTGACGACGAGTTATTTGATTTTGACGGTGAGCTTGTGTGTTGTGAGTGCAAGGACGGCTACATAAACGAGCTTTTTAAAAAAAGAACAGAAAGATATATGGAGGACTGAAATGCTTAAAAGTTTTGCAGAGCTACGGGCTATTGATGTGACGCCATACTGTGAATGGCGTGAGGCGAAGGACGATAACGGAAAGAAAATAGAGGTGCCCTATCTTAATTGGGCGAGGTGCAAGGACCTGCTTCATCAGAATGGCGCCGAGAGAGTTATTTTTGAGCCCGTTGTGGGCGAGAACGGCTCGAGCCTTATAATGGCCGACGCGACCTTCTTTGACAAGAACGGAGTGGCAAACCGATGCTACGAGGTGCGCGTGAGAGTTACTATAGACGACTACACCTTTGAATCGCAGTTTCCGCTTATGAACGGCTCAAATCCCGTTAAGGATAACAGCCTTACGCAGCAGAGGGTATGGAATGCGCAGACGAGAGCCTTTGTTAAGGGTGTTGCCATTCATACAGGCCTTGGCTTTGACCTGTGGCTGAACGATGCGACGGGTATGGAGCAAGAGGACGACCTTACAAAGCACAGTCTTGATGCTATAAAGCTCCGTTTTCAGCAGACCTACACACAGAAGCTTCAGAAGCATATGTCGGTGAAGGATATTGCCGACGGACTTAATATGACCGAGGACGAGGTCAAGGTGATCTTTACATACTTTGATCAGCTCAAGCGCTTTGAAGCAGCGCTTCAGAAGCTATGATCGCGAGTAAGGACAGGTCGGGGTGGTTTGGGGCTTCCGATGTGGATAAGATCGTGGGTAATTGGAACACAAAGACATGGCTTGACTGGTGGCTCACAAAGGTCGGTATCAAGCGAAGCGATATTGAGACCAAAGCTATGAATGCAGGTACCCACAAGGAGCATCAGATACTTGAATATGTCTCGCCCTTTATGGAGACCGACAGGCAGATACTTATTCCCGAGCTTCGTCTGCGTATAAATCTTGACGGAAATATAAAGGACCATATTTACGAGGTCAAAACGCACTCGGCAGAAAAGGTATTCAAGCCCTCTAAAAAGTACATACAGCAGGTCAATGTTCAGATGTTCGGGTACAAGACGAATGTGGCTGATATAGTCTCCTACGGGCTTACTGAAGAAGATTATAAAAATTATTTTCTGCCGATAGATAAGGAGAGACTCAAGCTTTACCCCATTACATACGATGAGAGGTGGATAGAGACGGTATTTCTGCCGCGGATAATGTACCTTTCCGACTGTCTTGAGAGAGGCATTCTCCCCGACAGAGAGAGGAAATGGCAATGAAGGTCACGGGTAAGATAGTCGGTGCAAATATCGACTTTAAGACAAACAAGCCTATGCTGATGCTTGAAGTCAACGAGAGAAATGATTTTGAGCAGATAGTCGATGACCTGAAGGATAAGGACAAGCTCTTCATAGAGATTAAGCCTTACAGACAGCACAGAAGCCTCAATGCCAATGCGTACGCTTGGCTTTTGATAGGGCAGATAGCCGACATCGTAAGAGCAGGCAAAGATGAGATATATCTTAAATTACTCAAGCGGTATGGGCAGAGTGAGCTTATAAGTGCTCTTTCCCATGTTCCCATCGGCAATTATGTCAAGTATTACGAAGAAGCAGGAGAGAGCAAACTGAACGGCAAGGACTTTACCCACTACCGAGTCTACAAAGGCTCAAGCGAGTTTGACACAAGGGAAATGAGTGTATTCATTGACGGAGTGGTGAGTGAGGCAAAAGAACTTGGCATACAGACCGAGACTCCCAATCAGCTTGCAGAGATGAAAGCAAGGTGGGGCGAGTAATGGAGAGCATTTTACAGAAGGATACCTCAAAGTGCTTTATCTGTGGCTCAAGAAATTGGTTGGAGTTCCATCACATATGGGGTGGTTGCAAGGCGATCCGTGATAAGTCGGAGAGGCTCGGACTCAAGGTAAGGCTCTGCCACTTCTGCCACAATGAGCCACCGAATGGTGTCCATCAGAACAAAGAGATAAGGCGAAAATTACAAGCGTTTGCACAGAAAAAGGCTATGAAACACTACGGATGGTCTGTTGAGGACTTCCGCAGAGAATTTTATAAAAACTACATATAGGAGGAGAAAAGATAATGGCATCATTTAACAAGGTTATACTTATGGGCAGGCTGTGTGCCGAGCCCGAATTAAAACAGACACCAAGCGGTGTGTCGGTTACGAGCTTTTCACTTGCCGTTGACCGAAAGGGAACGACGGGAGAGGAAAAAAAGTGCGATTTTATAAATATCGTCGCTTGGAGACAGACCGCAGAATTTATAAACAAATATTTTTCTAAGGGAAGTGCGATCCTCCTTTGCGGTGAGCTTCAGACGCGCTCCTTTGAAAGTCAGGGGCAGAAGCGCTACGTGACAGAGGTCGTAGCGAACGAGGTTTCCTTCTGCGAGGCGAAGAGAGATAATGAGAGCAACTCTGCCCCCGCGCGCACAAATGCGCCACAGAGGGCAAATTCGGGTGCGAGAGAGGCATCTGCTCCGTCGTTTAAGCAGCAGAGTGTGGATTTTGCAAACTACAATGACGACGATCTGCCGTTTTGATGAGGTAGCGGTATGAAGATCGTACCAATCACTTTTAAGGAAGCTTCAAACTACATCAACAAAAACCATCGGCATCACTCTGCTACCATTGGATGCAAATTCTGCATATCTGTTGTGGACGATGACGGTCAGCTTCACGGAGTAGCGGTCTGCGGTAGACCTGTCTCACGTCATCTCGATGACGGAGTAACACTTGAGGTAAATCGTGTGTGTACCGATGGGACGAGAAATGCCTGCTCCATGCTTTATAGTGCCTCCTGTCGCATTGCAAAGGAGATGGGATACAAGAAGGTTATTACATACATCCTTGAGTCAGAGAACGGAGCAAGCCTCAAGGCAAGCAATTTTATATGCGAGGGAGAAGCGGGCGGTACTCATTGGACGGGATCTCGCAATAGAGGGCAGAGCATCCCTGCGGAAATGAAAAAAAGGTGGGTGAGGATATTATGAAGATCGGACTCATTGACGTAGACGGTCATAACTATCCCAACCTCGCCCTTATGAAGATATCCGCATATCACAAGTCGCAGGGGGACATCGTTGAGTGGTGTCTTCCCCTCGACCACTACGATATCGTGTATCAGAGCAAGGTGTTTGATGAGACATACTCACCCGACATCAATTGGATTCCAATGGCAGACAAGGTCATCAAGGGTGGCACAGGATACGGCTTGGATAACACTCTTCCCGATGAGATTGAGCATATCTATCCCGACTATTCGATTTATTTCAACGACAACGATTTGATATATGACGAAGAATCGGGCGAGTGTTTGGGTTTACATCCGAGGGAGAAGAAAAAAAGAGAAAAAAGTTACGGCTACCTCACAAGGGGCTGCCCAAGAGGGTGTAAGTTCTGCCTAGTAGCAGATAAGGAAGGACGGAGGTCATATAAGGTTGCCGATCTCAACGAATTTTGGAGAGGGCAGAAGCATATTGAACTCCTCGACCCAAACATCCTCGCTTGTAAGGAGCATCCCGATCTGCTTCAGCAACTCATTGATAGCAAGGCTTGGGTAAACTTCAATCAAGGTCTTGACATAAGGTTTATTACATCGGCAAATATAGCGCTTCTCAACCGCATTAAAGTCAAGGAGATACATTTTGCTTGGGATAATCCCAAAGAGGATTTAGCACCATTTTTTGCAAAGTACAAGCTCCTTGCAAAGCACAAGCCTCACGGAACTTACGGCACCGTATATTGCTTGACCAACTTTGGTAGCACGATGGAGGAGAACTTATACCGCATATATATGTTGCGTGACCTCGGATATGACCCTTATGTAATGATATACGATAAACCCAATGCACCGAGGGAGATAAAAGACCTTCAAAGATGGTGCAACAATAGATATATCTTCAAATCGTGCGAGAGATTTGAGGACTACAAGAAAGGAGGCAATACATAATGGCAGAGGTTAAGTGGATAAAGCTCTATACTGATATGTTCGAGATATCTCGCAAGCTCAAACAGATCGAAGCTGAGCCCAAGGGGGATACTATCCTGATAATTTGGATAAAGCTTCTTTTGCTTGCGGGCAGGATAAATGACGGCGGGGCTATATATATTACTCCCGAGAAGCCATACACCGACGTGGCACTTGCGAGTGAGCTCAGACGTCCTACAAAGGCTGTAAAGACTGCTCTGTCTCTCTTCGAGGAGTACGATATGATCTATACCGAGGGTGGCATCATATACGTCTCCTCGTGGGAGAAGTATCAGAATATTGACGGTATGGAGAAGATACGCGAAAGGGACAGAGAACGCAAGCGTGCCAAGCGCGCAGAGAAGGGAAAAAATGTCCGTGGAATGTCCGCGGACAAGTCCACAGATGTCCGAGAGGTGTCCGAGCAAAGTCCGTGCACAGAGTTAGATACAAGATACAAGAACAAAGATATAGATACTTTTACTACTACGACAACAGATGCGCGTGCGTGCGCGTGTGAAGCACCTAACCTTGCAGAGGTATTTATCTACTTCCGGGAGAACTGTGACGAGGATGCCATATCTGAGGCTTCAAAATTCCATGCATATAACGCGAACAGAGGTTGGGATTGTCTTCCCGATTGGGAGGCTACGGCTGATCTTTGGATTGCGAGGATCGGAGAGTGTAACAAGGGTAAAGGGGGGGCTTGATATGCCAAGCGGTACATATAAAAAGGCTTATGTCAAGTGCCCATTCTACCGTTATGACGATGATAAGCACATGAAAATCAACTGCGAGGGCATTATTGACGGCAGTAATCTTACACTGACCTTTGGGACAAAAGCAGACTATACTCTGCATATTGACAGTTATTGCTGTAAGAGCTTTAAGTATTGCGAGCTGTACGGTCTGCTTATGCAGAAATATGAGGAGGACGGATATGACACCTGAAGAGAGACGAGCCTATATGAAGGCTTATCGTGAGAAAAACCGAGAACGGATAAATGCCAATAGACGATACAACCGAGCAAAGATTTCTGCTTACCGCAAAGCCTATTATCAAGAACACAAGGACGAGGAAAGGGAGCAAGCGAGCAAGTATCGCAAGGAAAATACGGAATACTACAAGAAGTATTATGCAGACCACAAAGCAGAGATTAAAGAGAATCAAAAGCGGTGGCGTGATAAGAACAGAGACCGATGGAACGCCTATCAGAGGGAGTATCAGAGGGAATATCAAAGAAAGAGAAGGAATGAGGTGAGGATATGAAAGTGTCGCAGTTAATTCACGCAATGGACAAGGACGATGAGATTGTCATAGACGATTTCGACAACCGCATATCAAATCAAACGCTTTATAGCGGAACGGTGAGAGGGATTACAAAGGACAATCCCATTAACCGAATGCACATCTTGGCACTCTCCGCTCTGGATGATGTAATTTATGTATGTGCAAGAAAGCAGAGGGAGAAGCAATGAGTAAAGCAGTATTGATAAGCATACAGCCGAAGTGGTGCGAGCTTATCGCTTCGGGCAAAAAGACGGTTGAGGTGAGAAAGACCAAGCCGAAACTTGAAACACCGTTTAAGTGCTATATTTACTGCACGGAAAAGGATTATGACAAGATATTTTGTATAGATAAGTTTATGCACAAGGTTTTTTTGGACGGTAACGGAAAACAGAAAGTCATAGGCGAGTTTGTTTGCAGAAATATAGACTTCTTAAGTGAGCGTGATTTGTTTGAGGGGATGGACGAAATAAGCAACAGCCGAATAGAAGAATATTCTTGCTTGAGCATTGACGAGTTATTGCAATACAAGGGCAAAGAGGAAGAAATCTACGGTTGGCACATATCCGACCTTGTAATCTATGACGAGCCAATAGAGTTGGGTGAGACAGGTGAGTTTTACACTTGGAAAAAGTGTAATTCTTGTCGAGATACAGGATATGAAAGCACCGCCTGTTGCTTTGACTTGGATTGCAAAGTGCCTGCTGTTATATCAAGACCGCCGCAGAGTTGGTGCTATGTAGAGGAAAGGAGCAACCGATGAAAGAAACTGAATTAAGGTCTTGCCCATTTTGTGGTAATGTTGCAGAACTTCACGAACGCTACCACATAGAAGAAATTGCATATAAAAAATCGGAAATCCCAAAAGGTGCATTGTTTATGTACGAAAAGGCAACACCGAAAAGCAGGATATTCGCTTATAGACGAAGGGTGTATATTCCTCGTTGTACTGATACTTCTTGCGTTGGTAGAACGACAAAGATATTTTTTGATAGGGATTTGGCGATTGATGCTTGGGGAAGGAGAGCAGACAATGAGCAAAGAGAAGCAGATTAGTGAAATAGCGAAAATTCTTACCGAATATGAAGATTGTGGAGAATGCGAAAAGTGTGATTTCCTAAATTTATGCGGTGAGAAGAGAATGGCAACAAACCTTTATGAAGCAGGCTACCGCAAGATACCGACAACAGATTGGCTCACAAAGGGCGTTTCCAAAGAGCAACTTGAACGAGAAAAGCAAGAGGCACTTGACGAATTTGCCGAGAGAAATGGCTATCGCAAGCAAGAGTGGATAAGCATTGAGGAGAGGTTGCCTGAAAGAAACGGACGATATTTGACACATTGTAATGTTGAGGGTCAAAGTTTGGTTTGTATTCTTTATCATTGCAAGGTTGGAGGATTTAACGAGGGAGAAGTCACCCATTGGATGCCTCTTCCCGAAGCTCCGAAGATGAAAGGCGGTGCGGAAT
>JAZOSH010000006.1:0-24158 GCA_045656985.1 Eubacteriales bacterium
CGGAATTCGTATGGGTGCGACCTCGGCTGACCTTATCGCAAGCGCATTCTTCGCACATTCGACCGATCTTCTTATCAAGGCGGGCGAGGTTCTCGGCAAGGATATGACCGAGTACCGTGAGCTTTACAAGAATATCGTAAAGCGTTTCCGCGAGTACTTTATGGAGAACGGAATGCCAAAAAAGGACGTTCCGATAGTATTCAGAACAGAGCAGCAGGTGGTAATTGAGACGCTTACACAGACCTCTCTTATCCTCATTCTTCACTTCAACCTCTGCACAGAGGAGGAAAGACCTGCAATTATAAACAAGCTTGTCGAGATGATAGAGGCATTCGGCAACCGTATGTCGACAGGCTTTGTCGGAACGGGATATATTCTTCACGCGCTCTCCGAGAACGGCAGAGCAGACGTGGCGTACAGACTTCTTTTCCAGGAGCAGAACCCCTCTTGGCTCTACTCGGTAAATCACGGTGCTACTACTATCTGGGAGCATTGGGACTGCATCAACGATGAGGGTGAGTTCTGGCCCACGAGCATGAACTCCTTTAACCACTACGCGTACGGTTCGGTATTCGCTTGGATATTCAAGGTTCCTTGCGGTATTCAACCTACAAGCCCTGCGTATAAGACGGTCAAGATCGCGCCCGTACCTTGTAAGCAGCTCGGCTTTGCACAGTACTGCATTGACACCGAGGGTGGCAGACTTCTCTCCAAGTGGTGCTATCAGGAGGATAAGATCCGCTACGAGTACGAGATCCCCGCAGGAACTACCGCAGAGATAGTTCTTCCCGACGGTACCTCACATGTAGTAACGGCAGGAAACTATGTTTATTTTACAAAAGCATAAATAAAAAGAACGGAGCGTAAGCTCCGTTTTTTTTATGTTTTTGGATTATTAATTTCACTGTAATATGTAATCGGTCTTATATCCTTTGCCGCGAACTGTGTATATGATCTTCGTTCCGTTCGGTGACTCAAGCTTTTTTCGCAGATGACAGATATACACATCGGCAATATTTCCGTCATCGGCACCAAGAAAGGAATTAAGTCTTTCGCGCGAGACACACTCTCCCTTACTCTCACACAGTATTTTAAGTACACGAAGCTCATATTCGGAGAGCTTCACCGTATTTCCATGTAAAGTCGCGGTCATAGCCGCCTTGTTGATGTGAATGTGTTTTTCGTCTGTGTGGTTATTCTCGTGGGTCTGTGGCTTCTGAGAAAAGTAAATTATTTCATCAAGTTGAGAGAGCAAAAAGGGAAACGGAAGCGAATGAGTGAATGTCGCGCTTGACTCTCCGTTTGTAATTGCTATTTTTACAGGTGCCGTTGTAATGGGTAGTAGCGACGATTCTGTACAGTCAACGATCTCAATATCAGCGGCATCTGCGTGCTTTTCCTTGCCGCTATAGAATGTAACTGTGAAGCCATATAGCATAAGCTCTGCCTCAAGCAGACGGCAAAGAGTGTTGTTTTTCGTTATTATTGCCGCATTCTTTTGTGACATGGCTTTCTCCTTTACGAGTTTTCTGCTATCAATCTTTCAAGGATTTCAACTATTTTCTGAGATCCCTCTGCGTTCATGACCTCCGAGCGATAAGCGGCCGCGCCGCGAATATTCTTTATAAACCAAGCTATCTGCTTTTTAGCCTCTGCTGTACCAACTCTCTCGCCTTTTTCAGCAACCATCATAAGAATAAGCTCCCTTGCAACCGAAAGTCTCTCGCTCTCACTTGGGGGAGAAGGGATATCAGAGGAGTCAAGTGCGGTGATAATTTCCGAGAAAAGCCAAGGATTACCAAGTGCACCACGCGCGATCATAAGACCGTCACAGCCCGTTTCATTTTTCATTTTTATGGCATCGGATGCAGAATAAATATCTCCGTTACCGATAACGGGCACGCTCACCGCTTTTTTTACTTCCTCAATCACCGAAAGGTCAATGCCCGGTAGATAAAGTTGCTCGCGCGTGCGCGCGTGAACGCAAATTACACTCGCACCCGCCGCCTCGACTATCTTGGCTACCTCAACGGCATTTATGCTATCTTTATCCCAGCCTGCGCGTATCTTCACTGTAACGGGAAGGGTAGTCGCTCCCACGACCGCCTCGACTATTCTGCCGCAAAGTTCAGGATTTTTCATAAGCGCGCTACCCTCGCCGTTTGCGGTTACCTTTTTCACGGGACAACCCATATTTATGTCTATCGCTGAGGGCTTTATTTTTGATGTACAGCCGCGATACGAGCATTCCTCAATAAGTCGTGCCGCCTCTGCCATAAACTCCGGCTCCGAGCCAAAAATCTGTACCGCCATAGGGAGCTCATCGGCAAAAACGGTGGCAAGCGCACCGCTTTTTGAGTCGCCGCATTGCGATTTTTTCTTCATTTCATAGCACATAGCCTTTGCCGATACCATCTCACTGACAGTATATTCCGCGCCAAAGCGTCGGCATATAGCCCTGAATGAGCGATCGGTTACCCCAGCCATCGGTGCGAGAAACAATCCGTGCTTAAGTGTTGTTTTTCCTATATTAAAAGACATGATCTTCCTTTTCTTATCTGTTTTCTATATCAATATAATAACATAAATCGTCATATATTTCAAGAAAAGACAAAATTTTATTTTTGTCTTTTCTTGCTCTTTTTTGTCATTTATCTGTGTACGGTTTCCTTTTATAGCTTTACGCGTCAGAAATCCCCCTTTTTTGTCAAGCACTTTTTCTTGACTTTGTGGAAAAATATGGTAATATTTTTTTGTAAGGAATAAAGAAAGGAAGGGATGAATATGAATAATTTATTTAGTATTCCCAAGATGAAGATCATTGTTATTTCGGCGTCTATAGTAATAGTTCTTGCCGTTGTGTTGCTTGTTGTTGCCTGTCTAAATGTAGAAAATGACGACACAGAGCTCCCACAGGACAGTGACGAGGATGTTGTGGATGTTCTTGCTACCGTTCCCGATAGCAGCGAGAGTGAGCCAGAGTCGGAAAGTGAGCGCGTCAGTGAGAAGGAGACCGAAAAGGAGGAGCTCCCCTATGACGAGACAGGTCTCTATTTTGAAAAGACAAGCGAGACCACCTGTACCGTAGCGGGCATCGGCAGCTGTACCAAAACTGTCATTGAGATTCCCGAGAAAAGCCCTGAAGGGCTTCGTGTGACAGCAATCGCAACAGGCGCCTTTGAGGATTGTCACCGTCTTGTGCAGATAGGAATTCCGTCAAGCGTAAAGATTATCGGCACGGGTGCTTTTGTTGGATGTAATTCACTTGCCGCATTTGTTGTTGACAGTACAAATACCGCCTATTGTGCGGTTGGCAGCGTTCTTTTCAGCAAGGACAAAACCATGCTTATAGCTTATCCCGCCAAGCGCGTTGGTACAACATATCTTTTAAGCACAAATGTAACCCAGATAGCTCCCTATGCATTTGACGGGGTATCGGTACTTGAGAAGCTCCTATATTACGGCTCGATAAGCCGCTTTCAGGAGATTGAGGTGGGGGTTGGAAACTCGCGCTTTACGCAGATGCCTATTGAATTCAATTATAAGGCTGAAAAATAAAAAAACTGCCGTAGTGTTTACTACGGCAGTTTTTTATTTTTTGATCTTTTTAACGAATGTTTCAATTCTTTCAAGCGCCTGTGTGATGTGTTTGGTAGAATATGCGTAGGAGATTCTTGCGAAGCCCTCGCCATCCTTACCAAAGGCTGTGCCGGGCACTATAGCGCATTTTTCTTCGTAGAGAAGTCTCTCGCAGAATTCATCACTTGAAAGCCCAAAGGAGCCTATATATGGGTAGATATAAAACGCACCCTGTGGCTCAAAGGATTCAATACCGATGTCAAGAAGCCCCTGATAAATATATCTGCGACGGCGGTTGTATTCGTCTATCATTATCTTGATATCGTCATCGCCGTTCTTGAGTGCCTCAATGGCCGCAAGCTGTGAGGTCGTGGGCGCGCACATTATCGCGTACTGATGTATCTTAAGCATCTGCTCGCAAAGGGGTGCGGGGGCGCAGATATAGCCAAGTCTCCAGCCCGTCATAGCATAACTCTTTGAAAATCCGCTGACTATAATGGTTCTTTCCCACATTCCGTCAATAGAAGCTACCGAGGTGTGCTTCATTCCGTATGTCATCTCGGCATATATCTCGTCAGAGAGAATAACAATGTTCGTATTACGAAGAACCTCTGCGATGTCCTCAAGCTCCTCGCGAGTCATAATAGCGCCGGTAGGGTTGTTTGGGTAGGGAAGAACAAGCATTTTTGTTCTTTCTGTGATAGCGGCGCGGAGAGCGTCAGGTGTAAGCTTGAATTTATCCTCAAATTTTGTTTCAACAGTAACAGGAACGCCACCTGCCATTCTGACAAGAGGATTATAGCAGACAAAGCAGGGGGTGGGAATTATCACTTCGTCACCCGGCTCAATGACCGAGCGAATAGCGATGTCTATTGCCTCGCTTCCGCCTACCGTAACGATGACCTCGCTTTTGGGATCATATGAGACAGAAAAGCGGCGTGTCATATAATTATTTATCTCACGGCGCAGTTCAAGAGTTCCCGAGTTTGAGGTATAGTAAGTCCTTCCTTTTTCAAGGCTTTCAATACCTGCCTCACGAATATGCCAAGGAGTAACGAAGTCGGGCTGACCGACCGTCAGTGCAACAACATCCTGCATATTCTCAAGTATATCAAAAAACTTTCTTATACCCGATTTCTCGGTCTCTACAACAACGCGCGAGAGCACCTTGCTGTAATCAATCATCAGTTGCAATTTCCTCTCTCATCTATCTCGTCATAGCCATAGATGATGCCATTGTCCTTGTATTTGTGAAGAACGAAATGTGTAGCGGTAGAGATTATTGACTCAATGGGAGCAAGCTTTTGCGATACAAAATACGCAACCTCTCTCATTGTTTTGCCTTCAATGATTACCGAAAGGTCGTAAGCACCCGACATAAGAAAGACCGACTTTACCTCAGGGTAATTGAATATCTTCTCGGCAACCTTGTCAAATCCTCTGTCTCTCTGGGGGGAGAGCTTTACATCTATCATCGCAGTAACATATTCTCTATCGGTCTTTTCCCAGTCTATAACCGCCTTGTATCCAAGAATGACGCCGTCATTTTCAAGCTTATCCATCTGCTCACGGACATCGTCAACGGGTGCGTCAAGCATTACCGAGAGCTGCTCGGTGGTAAGTCTCGCGTCATCCTCAAGAAGCTTTAGCAAATTCTTATCCATAATGTTAAACCTTTCTAAAAATTATTTCTGTTCCTTTTGCATTTTTAAGATGTTTTCATAGGAAAGTCCGTATTTTTCGGCAATATCACGCGCATAGCTCTTTCCATCGGGCTTTGCTCTCACTATCTTGAAGGAGCGCTTACCCTCCTCAATTCCTGCCACAAGGGTGTCAATAACAGCACCGCCCTCGGCTTTAGCCTTTTCATTTATGGTGTCAACCTCTGCGGCAAGCTCGTGCAGATGTGTTGAGAAGAGACAGCGACAGCCTACTACAGCAAGTCCCGCAAGTATCTCGGAGGCTATGTAAGAAGCCTCGTAGGAGCCTGTTGACGAAAGCGATTCATCAAGAAGCACAAGGCTGTATTTTGTTACAGATTCAAAGATTTCAACAAGACGCGCGCATTCCTCTCCGAGTCTGCCCTTATCAATGGTATCGTCAGCACCGGTAGGGAAGTGAGTGTATATTGCATCAGCAAGACTTACCGTAGCCTTCTTTGCTGGTACGAACATTCCAAGCTGAAGCATTGCCTGTGAGATTCCCACCGCACAGGTTATTACCGACTTGCCGCCTCTGTTGGGGCCCGTAAGCACATATATATGCGCATTGTCAGCATTGAATTCAACATCGTTTGTAACTATCTCGTCGTCAACCTTGAGGGCGACTGCCGGGTTATAAAGCCCGTATGCTGTAAACTCTCTTGCCTCAAGCGGAGCTATTTCGGGACGGCAGAGGTCACAGCCGCGCACCATAAGGGATTTCATAAGCTCGCTTCCCTTAACGAGAAATTCTATCTCGGGCATAAGGTTGAGGAGAAAATCGGTGTTTTCAAGTACATAGCACTGCACAATTCTTTTCCACGAGTTCAGTGACTTTTTATACACCTCGTTTATCGCTGAATTGAAGGCAAGTGAGAGGGCTGTTTTCTGATTTTCCGACTGCTTTTTGCCAAAGGGAACAAGGTCTGCAATACAGGTGTACTCATCGTCCTTGAAATTGAGACGAAGTATCTTTTCAATGACATCGCCTGAACGGAAGGACTCGGGATTTATAGAGAGCACTCCGGCACTTGTCGGACGGAGCTGTGCATCAAGGTTTACACCGATAGTAACGCTCTTTATCTCACGCACACGGCTTGTCAGCTCGGCAAGCTTTGCATTGAGCTCGGCATAGTAATCACTTTCGGCAAGCTCGGAGATCCTCTCCGCAAGCATGCGGAAGGAGCGGCTGCGGAGCTTATCCTTTATGGGAGAAAGCCCTGAATGGAGAGTCTCAACACTTGATATATAAAGCTCTATCTCAGTAATGCTTTCAAGATATGAGTCTGTGTCTCCACTGTCCACCTCAAGTCTGCGAAGCTCCATAATATCACTCAAGATAGGAATGAGCTTATTAAGTGTTACCGCGATCTCGGGGCAGGCGAGCATATCTCCAAACACTTCCATACGGTATTTTATTACATCAATGTCGCTTGTAAAATACTCGTCAAGCTCGCTGTTCTTGAGATTGAATATCTCAAGCAGACCAAGCTCCTCAAGTACATACATATCTATCGCAGGTCTGTTCTTGCCGCCAAAATGGCGCACCTGCGACTCATGGTCGGGGAATATCAGACTGAAATTTGTAAATTCACTGTTCATTTTGATATACCTTTCAAATTCAGAAAAGTGTTAAAAAAGCGGATAAACAAAGATGTGAATAGAGACAAGTAGCGCTATCTGTAAAATTATTATAGCGGGGATGCCCACCATAAATTTAGCGTGCTTTGTCTTGTGTCTTATCAGTTGCATCGTAAGATACATGGCAACAGAGCCGCCCAGTGCCGATAAAAGCAGTAGGGAGGATTCTCTCGTTCTGTGCTTTGTGAAATGCTTTGAGGCAATCTTATCGTAAATACAAACTATTACAGCTACGAGTGAGATTATCGCCACATACATAAGAAGTATGGTTATGGGCTTCATATCCGCTTATTGCTTTTTCGCAAAGCTGTCCTTAAGACCTACTATGCGGTTAAAGGTGTTTTCATTCTTTGAATCCTTGCAGAAATATCCAACACGGACGAACTGGAATCTCTCACCTGCTGCGGCCGAGTCAAGGCTTGGCTCTACCATAGCGCCGTCAATACGAGTGAGTGAGTCGGTATTAAGGAAGTCAAGATATGTCTTGCCCTCGGGAACATCTGCTGTGTTCTCTATATTGAAAAGTCTGTCATAGAGCATAAGGGATACGGGTTTTGCGTACTTTGCGGAAAGCCAGTGTATCGTACCTTTGATCTTTCTACCGTCAGCAGGCATACCATTACCTGTCTCCAGGTCTGCAGTTGCGTGGATACACTTTATTGATCCATCCTCATTCTTTTCAATGCCGGCATACTTGATTATATAACCGCCCATAAGTCTTACCTCGCCATCGGGCTTGAGTCTGAAGAACTTGGGGGGCGGAACCTCTGCAAAGTCGTCAGCATCAATAAATATCTCACGCGTCATAGGTACCTCACGCGTGCCAAGCTCGGGCTTCTGCGGGTGGTTGGATACGGTAATTATTTCTTCCTTATCCTCGGGATAGTTGTCGATGATCACCTTTATAGGAGAAGCAACACCTATGCGGCGGAGCGCGTTCTCGTTAAGATCGTCGCGAACGCATGCCTCAAGCTGACGGATGTCAACTGTGTGGTCGGTGTTTGTAACTCCTGCCTCACGAACGAAATTGAAGAGAGCTGCGGGTGTGTATCCGCGGCGGCGCAGACCGCAAAGTGTGGGCAGACGGGGGTCATCCCAGCCGTCAACATGTTCCTCCTCAACGAGCTGACGAAGGTATCTCTTTGACATTACCGTGTAAGTGATGTTCATGCGTCCGAACTCCCACTGGTGGGGCTTCTGGTCAAAGCCTATCTTGTCAACTACCCAATCGTAAAGAGGTCTGTGATTACGGAACTCACTTGAGCAGAGCGAATGTGTGATGCCCTCAAGTGCGTCCTGAATGGGATGTGCGAAGTCATACATAGGATACACGCACCACTCGTCGCCCTGACGGTGATGGTGAATATGCTTTATTCTGTAGATTACGGGGTCACGAAGGTAGGGGTTATCGCTTGAAGGATCAATCTTCGCACGGAGAGTGCGTGCGCCGTCCTCAAACTCGCCCTTTCTCATTCTCTCGAAGAGGTCAAGATTTTCCTCGACTGAACGGTTGCGGTAAGGAGACTCCTTTGATGCAACTGTGCGGTCGGTACCTTTGTAGTCTGCAAGATCATCCTTTGAGAGGTCGCAAACATATGCATCGCCCTGCTTGATAAGCTGAACTGCGAACTCATAGCACTTGCCAAAATAGTCCGAGCCGTAGTAAACCCCACCTGTAGGTGCTGCTCCGAGCCACTCAAGATCCTCGCGAATTGAGCGAACGAACTCATCAGACTCCTTTGCTGGATTTGTATCGTCATAACGGAGATTAAAAAGACCGCTGTATTTGTTTGCCACATCGGTGTTTATGCAAATTGCCTTTACCGAGCCGATATGAAGATATCCGTTGGGCTCGGGAGGAAAACGGGTGTGGATCTTAAGATTGGGATTGTTGCGAAGATCCTCGTCAATTATTTCGTGTATAAAATTACTTGAAATTTCTGCCATTTTATTTACCTTCTTGATTTTAAAGTCTGTCTATCATAGCATTTATCCTTGCTACAACTCTGTCATAGCCGAGGATCTGCATAACGGTATACATGTCGGGCGCATTAAGCTTGCCTGTAACGGCAACACGGAGGAACATGCTTATATCAGCAACATTTCCGCGATATGCCTCGGGAGATGCCTTGTATGCTTTCATGTCGGAGGCGTAGCCAAGAGAGTCAGCAATAGCCTTTACCTTGTCAAACCATGTATTCATATCATCTGTTATGTCAAAGGTCGCAAGGAAGGCGTTAAGTGCCGCCTTAATGTCAGCCTTGTCATATTTTTCGTCATAACTGTCCTTGATGGAGAAGAGCGAGTCATAGAAAAGATCCACATAGCCTCTTACATCCGCCCATGTTGTGAGATCCTTTCTCGGCTTCTTACCGCCGCGTCCGATAGCAAAGATAGACTTTGCATAGTCGGCGTCAGCCGCGAGTGCTTCCGCAAGGTCGGTATCGTTCTCGCGTGCCCACGCAAGAGACTGATCATAAACAGCGTCAGCCGTCATTCTTGAGATAACATTCTTTGATACATCGTTAAGCTTGTCAAAATCAAAGAGACAGCCCGAAACGCTCATCTTCTTTATATTGAAGGGGAAGTCTGTATAGGGCTTGTCGGGATTCTGCATTCTCCACTCCTCATAGTTTGAGTTGAGAAGGGTAAGTACATACTCCATAACGCAGTCGGGAGCATAGCCCATGCGGCTGTAATCGTCAAGATTTGCGCCCATATCGCGCTTTGAGAGCTTCTTTTTTGATCCGTTTTCGTCAAGGCGCATTATCTGTGCGATATGCAGATACTTGGGCAGACGGAAGCCAAGGTACTTGAAAAGCTGAATATGCTTTGCAAGGCTGGGAAGCCATTCCTCACCGCGAATTACATGCGTTGTGCCCATAAGGTGATCGTCAACGGCGTGCGCGAAGTGGTAGGTGGGAATTCCGTCGCTCTTGAGAAGCACGAAATCCTCGTCATTCTCGGGTATCTCAAGATTGCCCTTAACAAGGTCGGTGAACTTTGTTTTTACCTCGGGGTTGCCCTCGGCAAGAATGCGGAGCACAAAGCGGTTTCCTGATTTTAGCTGTTCCTCAACCTCCTCAAGAGTGATTTCGCGCATCTTGAGCATCTCTGCACGGCGAGACTCTGCCTCTGCCTGCCAGTCGCGGCTCTTTATCTCTGCCTTCTTGTCAAGTGTCTTGAGGGCCTCAAGCTCCTCGTCGGTGGTAAAGCAGGGGTAAGCTCTGCCGTCAAGCACGAGCTTCTTTGCGTATATGTGATATATGTCGCCACGCTGACTCTGGCGGTAGGGGCCGTATGCTCCCTTGTCGCCGCCAAGTACTGCGCCTTCGTCAAAATTTATTCCGTAATGTGCAAGAGTCTTTATAAGTCCCTCTGCCGCGCCCTCAATCTCTCTCTTTGCATCGGTATCCTCAATACGAAGATAGAAAACTCCGCCACTCTGGTGAGCAAGACGCTCGCCGACAGTAACAGGGAAGAGACCGCCAAAGTGAACAAAACCTGTGGGAGATGGTGCAAAACGCGTTACCTTTGCGCCCTCGGGAAGCTCTCTCTGGGGAACTGTTGCCTCGTACTCCTCGGGAGTGAGTGTTACATTGGGGAAAAGTAATTCAGCTAATTTTTTTGTGTCCATAATTTTATCCTCAAAATCAAATTAATAATCAAATCAAATATGCGGCATTGTCAAGTGCTATGCCGAGCTTACTTGCGGGGCCGTGACCCGAATAGAGAGTAAGCGAGGGGTCAAGAGTACGCAAATGGGAGAGAGACTCCTTCATTTTCATAATGTCACCGCCGTAAAGATCGCATCTGCCATAGCTTTCTGCAAAGAGTGTGTCTCCTGAGAAGAGTATATCGTCAGCAAGATAGCAAACCGAGCCTTGTGTGTGTCCGGGGGTGTGAATGACCTGTATTTGCTTGTCTCCAAACGGTATTATGCTCTTTGATGTCAGTAGCCATTCAGCAGGCTTATATGCTCTGTCCATACCGAAAAAGGTGTAGAAGGCATTCTTTCGTCCGTCAAGAAGCATTTCGGCATCCTTTTCGTGTATTGCCGCGGGAACACCTATCTTTTCACGCAGGGTGTCAAGCGAGACGATGTGGTCAAAATGACCGTGAGTGAGGAGTATTGCATCAATAACTGCCCCCTCTGCCGAGACAGCCCTTACTATCTCTGTAACCGATGCGCTTGGATCAATTATAAGGGCATGACCGTCATGTATCAGGGCATAGCAGTTAGAGCCCCAAGAGCTTGAGCATATATTCAAGACCTTCATAGATACCTCCTGAAGCGCATTTATATTCATTATATTATATCATAAAAGAATTCTCAAGTCTATAGTTTTTAGACAAAAAAGAGCGTTCCAACATCAAAAAGTGGCTCATTTGAGAGCGAAACGCACTCTTTTTTATGCTTGTTACAGAATTTCACTATTTTATCGCCGTCGGGATGGCTCATGATATTGCCGCAAAAGTAAACAGTTTCTTCATCACAACCACTCGCACCGCCGATAAATCCTGTGTCATATCCGTCTAAATCAACGCCTCCCTCACGAACAGTGAGTACATCAATGCCTCTTTTTGCAGCCGCCTCGGCAATGCCTTTGTCAGCGGTTATGATAGCCCCGTCGCTCACCTTGCAGACCGAGCATTTTGTATAGCCTTGCCGCACATTTACTATCTCAAAAGAATTCTCTACAGCAAGTGTGCGGATGGCTTCCGAAATGTTTTTCTCAAGTCCGAAAATGTATCTTCCTATTAAAAGTGAGTTGAAGAGAATATCATTCGGGTAGTCAGGGGCGGGAACTTCATTTGTAAGTATCACCCTGTATCCGAGTCTTTCAATCGGTGCAAGAGTATCTTTTGCAAGGGAGTAATATTCGCGTGAGCAAAGATAGTTTTTGCCAAAGAAGAACAAAAGCATATCTGGGTGTGCCGAGACGCCTGCCTGTAGATGCCCCCATATTGGTGGAGTAATAACCGAAAAGCCACGCGAAGTAAGGGTAGCTTTGCATTTTTCGGGCAGTGTGACTGCCGCTATAACATATTTCATATTATCTCCGAAAAATAAAGAAAGACAGACCTATGCCTGTCTTCTTTAATAAATATTTCAATAATTAAACTCTGGTTACCTTGCCGGAACGAAGGCAGCGGGAGCAAACCGCTACGGTCTTGGGTGTACCGTCAACAACTGCTCTTACCTTACGGATATTGGGCTTCCAAGTTCTGTTTGTCTTGCGGTGAGAGTGGGAAACGGACTGACCGAAAACAACGCCTTTACCGCAGATACTGCATTTTGCCATAATGACACCTCCTTATGTACTTTAGCACATATTTTCAAATTTTTTTAATTCAAATTCATAGAACGGATAACATTATAACATACAAAAAAGAAAAATGCAATAGTTTTTTTGAAAAATAAAGAAATAAATCAAAAAAAATTTAAAAATCCTTGACATAAAGTAATAAATGTGATATAATACCAATTCAGTACGGGTCGGAATTCGTAACCGCCCGTCTCCTTACCGCGAGTAAATTCTTTTAACTAATGCACGCGGTCTTTAATGTCCATAGGGAGGTGTAAAACATGGAAAAGGTAATCAATTCTTACGAAAGCCTGTTCATTGTTGATGTTTCAAAGGGTGAGGAAGTCACCGAAGCAGCTGTGAACAAGTTCACATCCTTGATCGAGGCAAATGCCGAGGTTATTGATGTAGCAAAGTGGGGCAAGCGTCGTCTTGCATATCCTATCAACGATATGCCCGAGGGATACTATGTAGTAGTAACCTTCAAGTCTGAGCCCGCATTCCCCGCAGAGTTTGAGCGTCTTGCTAACATTGACGAGGCTCTTCTCCGTTCAATGGTTATAAGACTTGACTACGATGCAGCTGAGAAGAAGGCTGCAAAGGCAGCAGAGGCTGCAGCAAAGGCTGCAGAGGCTGAGGCAGTTGTCGTTGAGACAGTAGTTGAGACAACCGAAGAGCCCGTAGTAACCGAAGAGTAATGTCTTTAGTGTATCAGGAGGCGTTGTAATGGCAAACTTTAATTTTAACAAGGTGATCCTTGGCGGTCGTCTTACGGCTGATCCCGAGCTCAAGCAGACACAGAGCGGAGTTGCAGTTGTATCCTTCAGCATAGCGGTAAATCGCAGACCTTCAAGAGATGGCGCGCAGCAGACCGACTTCTTCAATGTTACAGCATGGAGAGGAACAGCGGAGATAGTTGCGAGATATTTCAAGAAGGGCTCGTCTATATGTGTTGTTGGAACGATACAGAATCGTTCTTGGACTGATCAGCAGGGTCAGAAGCGTTATGCTACCGACATTATTGCCGACGAGGTAAACTTTGTAGACAGCCGTTCCGAGGGCGGAGCAGCCGACAATTCACATCAGGGCTACACACCTGACGCTTACAGTACACCGTCATTTTCTTCAACTTCTTCCTCAGCACCCAATTTTGAGGAAGTAGAATCGGACGACGATCTGCCCTTCTGATTGGCAGGGAGTCAACATCAACAGAATTAACAGGAGGATATTGAAATGGATAGAGCAGAAAACGCAGTACGCACACAGCGTCCTATGATGCGTAGAAGAAAGAAAGTTTGCATCTTTTGTGCAGACAAGGTAGATTTCATCGATTACAAGGATTCTGCAAAGCTCAGAAAGTTCATCAGCGAGCGCGGTAAGATTCTTCCCAGAAGAGTTTCGGGTACCTGCGCAAAGCATCAGCGTGAGCTTAACACAGCTATCAAGCGTGCAAGACAGGTTGCTTTGCTTCCTTATGTTGCCGACTAATCTTTCGTAAACATAAAAAACACGGAAGGCATGTGCCTTCCGTGTTTTTTTATCCAATAAATGAAATGTTTATTGCACTGAATTCTTATATAATGCTTGTGGCAGGGAAAATTGCAAATGCCATTACCAGAGGCTTTGTTACCTTCTGAAAAGATATCATTTGATATCAACTCCTCCAAACATGCAGGTTGCGCTTACATAAAGTGTCACGGTATTGTTATCTGTGTTAGCCGCCTTATTTGACATACCCCCAAAGATAGAGATTGAGCTTGCCTTGACATTTATGCCCTCGGGCACGAGAATATCAATGCCACCGAAGATAGCGGTTGCCTTGATAACTGTGTCCTTTTCAATAATTGCGTTTCGAAGATCACACTTGATGCCCCCAAATACGGTAGTAAGCTCTGCTCCATCAAAGACCTCTCCGTCATACTTGAGGTCAGAGCCCGAGAATGCGGTGAATTCCACTTTTGAGCGCTCACCGTCAAGCTTTATCTCGTGTATTTTCTTATCAACTGTTTTTGAGGCGATGCCGCTAAAGATAAGACGAAGTCCAAGGATTACGACAACTGCGGGAAGTATGAGCTTCCAAAGGAGGTCAAATTCAAGTATATCCTGCGCGCAGAGTAAGAGAAATATACCTATCGCAAGACCTGCAAAATTGCCTGTTTTTTCTCTTTCTGTAATAAATCCAACAAGGCAGGGGATGATTATAAAGAGTGTCCACCAGCCGTCAAAGAAGACCTCAATGTTGGTTACTCCAAGTGCATTGAGAGCAAACACAAGACCTGCCGCGACAAGCACGATGCCCCAAAGAATTTTGTTAAGCTTTCTCATGATTTTTTCCTCGCTTTATATGTATTTTTCATCGTCTGTCGAGCGAATTTTGAAGATATTCAGCTCGGCAATATCATATCGCTTGCTTAAAGCAAAAAATATTATAGGAATAAGACAGAGTACAAGACAGTAAATGATAGGATCACCAATGGTGTAGGCAGTCCTTGCAAAGACTATCAGCCGTCTTTCAATAAGTCCCGCAAGTATCCTCGGAAAGACGGAAGGAACTGCGGTAAGTGCAAAGAGAACAAAGAGCAGGGCTCTGTTCGGTATCGTTGCTACGAAAAGCTTTTTGAGGCTTCCGTTATAAGAAGGATCATTGACCTTCTTAAGTCCTATTATCATATAAATAAACGAGACTGTGAAGCCGACCGCAAAGCAAAGTGAAACAACAATTACAGCACCAAGTACCGAGCGAGCAAATGAGCCGTATACCTCAGCAAGCTCTGCGTTATTTGAGAAGAGTACCTGCCTTGCAAACGAAAAATTGTCTGCCATTCGTGAGAAGACCGAGCTTTTTTTAGTAAACTCACCGGTATAGTCCTTAAAATAAACAATAGGCAGTAAAAACAGTATTAACATCAGTACCGTGCATGCAAAGGGTAGGATATAACCTACAAGCGCGGTCTTTTTTGATTTTTTCAAGTAATTCATAAGATCCTCACAGCGAGAAAGAATGGGGAAGAAGCTCGCCAAGTGTTATTTCGCATATCTCGCCGCCCACCTCAACTATAATTTTGAAATCAGCAGAGCAGAATTCGCTCATTACCTGACGGCAAACGCCGCACGGAGTACAGTCACCGCTTTTTTCTCCGCTTTTTCCGCCGCATATCGCGATAGCACTGAATGAGCGCTTTCCGTCGGCAACGGCAGAGAAGAATGCAACTCTCTCGGCACATACAGTGGGAGAGTAGGCAGCATTTTCAATGTTGCAGCCAAGATATACCGAGCCGTCATCAGCAAGAAGCGCTGCTCCTACCGAATAGTGCGAATAGGGTGAATAAGCGCGCTCGCGCGCCTTTGCAGCAAGGGCCATAAGTTTTTTGTTTGTCATAGACTTCTCCGTTTAATTTTTTCTCGTAACTCCCATTTTTTGCCCGTCACCGATAAAGTCAACGCCAAGATAATCGGCAATCTCTGCGGCAATGTCGCAAAAGCCGCTCCGTGTGCCGAGTGAGCCTGTCTTTACATTCTTTCCGTAAACGATAAGCGGAATATCCTCGCGCGTGTGATCGGTCGTTTTTGTGAAAAGAGGATCACAGCCGTGATCTGCAGTAATAATGAGAATATCGTCATGTTTAAGCTTTTGCAAAAATCCGCCTAGCCATGTGTCAAATGCGGTGAGAGCCGAGGCATAGCCGTCAAGATCGCGGCGATGTCCGTACATCATATCAAAGTCAACCAGATTTATAAAGCAAAGACCTTCAAAGTCGCGCTCAACAAGAGTATCAGCTGCATCCATGCCTTCTGAATTTGAGTGAGTAGCTATCCAGTCTGTAAATCCGCGTCCTGCAAAAATATCGTATATCTTGCCAACGGCGATAGAGTCAAGTCCTGCAGTTTTTATTGCGTCACAGAGGGTTGCCCGTGGCGGCTCAAGTGAGAAATCCCGGCGGTTGCCTGTTCGCACAAAGCTACCGCTTTCGGTGATAAAGGGACGGGCGATAACTCTGCCAACCCCATATTTTCCTATCAGTAGCGCACGCGCCTGTTTACAGATGTCATAAAGCTCCTCTGGCGGGATTATCTCCTCATGCGCAGCTATCTGGAAGACACTGTCTGCAGAGGTGTAGACTATAACCTTGCCTGTTTTAATATGCTCCTCACCGTAGTCGCGAATAACCGCCGTGCCAGAGTAGGGCAGATTGCATAGCACGCCGCGCCCTGTTGCTTCTTTAAAGCGATCAATGAGCTCCTTATCAAAACCATTAGGAAAAGTAGGAAGAGGTTCGTTAGATACAAGTCCTGCTATCTCCCAATGTCCGATAGTTGTATCCTTGCCCTGCGAGCGCTCGCAAAGCTTTGCCACCGCTGCATTCGGTGTTTCCGTTTTTCCAAGGAATTCAAGCCCATCTATATGCGCAATGCCAAGAAAGCAAAGATTTTTAATGTTGAGCTTTTTTGATTTTGAAAGACTGCCGAGAGTATGCGCTCCTGCGTCGCCGAAGTCGGCGGCATCAGGTGCTTCTCCCGCGCCAACGCTGTCAAGAACTATAAGAAATACGCGTTTCTTTGACATTTTCACTCTCCAAAATTATCAGAACGAAATTGCACACTCAAGCGCGACCTCCATCATTTCGGTAAAGGAGGTCTGTCTTGCCTCGGAGTCAAGCGACTCTCCCGTAACGAGTGAGTCGGACACCGTGCAGATCGCAAGTGCTCGCTTGCCAAGCCGCGCCGCGTTCATATAGAGCGCTGCCGCTTCCATTTCAACTGCAAGAACGCCCATTTTCTGCCAACCTGCGGTTACAGCGGGATCATCGTTATAAAATGCATCACTTGAGAATAGGGCACCAACATGGTGTGAAAAGCCCTTTTCCTCGCAAAGCTCTGCAGCACGGCGAAGAAGCTTGAAATCTGCGGCAGGGGCAAAGGTGCCACCGAGGCGGTATTGTTCGCCGTAAGAGGAATTGGTGCACGCCGACATGCCAAGAACTATATCGCGAAGCTTGACATTTTCCTGCATAGAGCCTGCCGAGCCGATGCGGATTATATTGTCAACTCCGAAAAATGAGAAAAGTTCATAACTGTAGATGCCTATTGAGGGCATACCCATTCCGCTTGCCATAACCGACACGCGGTTGCCTTTATATGTGCCTGTATAGCCCTGAATGCCGCGCACATTGTTAAAAAGCACGGCGTTCTCAAGAAAATTCTCTGCAACAAATTTTGCACGCAGAGGGTCACCCGGCATAAGCACGGTTTTTGCTATGTCGTCGGGAGTTGCCTTTATATGAGGTGTGGGGTAAAGCTTGTCACTCATCAGTCCTTCTGTTCTCCTTCCATATAATAAGATGCTTCCATATCAGCTACGCAGAGCGAGAAGGCAAGAGGGAACATCTCAAGCGCACGGCCAACCTGGTTTGCATCCTCGGGACCCGAAAAGCCCATGTGATAGCGAATAGCGAATGCTTCGTCGCGTGTGAGCTTCATATATCCCGATATTATGTAGACCGACTTTTCGCCGTGGCCGTAGGGAAGATTATCCTCAATAGTGTAGTAGGGAACACTCTCCCATACTCCGTTTTTCTTAACATTTCTGAATTCGGTCTTATAGAAATTGACCTTGCAGAGATCGTGAAGCAGTGCAACAATTGCAATGCTCTCATCGGAGAATGTAAAGCCATATTTGTTTCGAAATCTTGGCCTTTTTACAAAGTCGTCAAGGCACTCGTAAACATTGAGACTGTGCTCAAGCAAACCACCTTCATAAGAGCCGTGAAAGCGGGTAGATGCAGGAGCTGTGAAAAAGTCGGACTTCATAATGAATTCAAGAAGCTTATCAGCACCCTCTCTCTTTATGCAAGTGTTGTATATCTCTAAAAATTTCTCTCTGTTAGTCATAGCTTTTTACTCCAATCTTTATTATATGTATATTCTATCATATATTTCTTCGTTTTTCAATCGTTAAAAGTAAAAAAATAGCCGATGACTTTATAAAGTCATCGGCTAATCAACTATCTTTGTATAGTTATTATTTTTTAACTGTAACGATAAATCCGCCACCGTTTGTTCCGCTTACCGCAGTGCTACTCTTTGAAATGCCCGAAATTACAGTATCCTCGTCAAGGCTTGCTGCAACATAGAATACGGAATAGCTCTTTGCATCGGCAGTGATCTCAAGCGGGGAGTCCTGTGTGTATGTCTTTACTTTCTCGACATATTCCTCAAGGCAGAGCGAGTGCTCATATATGTATGTTGCATGGGGAATTCCCACATATCTGAAGGCGTTATCAAAGTTTCCAACACCCGTAACTGACGACTTCCTCTCGGGGTATCTCTCAATAAATCCGTACTTGTGAGCATTCTTGTATATCCAGTCATACTCATTTGAGGTATAAATTGAGGTTGCGGTATTATCATATGTGAGTTCAAAGAGCATTCCCGTATGAAAATCACTCTGTCCCGCCTTTGTTGACGAGCCGAGGCTATACTGTGCGTCATAGCTTCTGTAGGCTGTCCAGATAGTGAGCTTCTTTGCGGATTCCTTATTTGCCGACTGCCTGTAGAAATCGGAAAGCAGTGCATTAAGTGCATTAAGAGCCTCACTGTTCGCTTTCATATCGTTATTGTTGGCGCGGAGTGTGTATATGGGAGAAGAATCCACAGTAGGAATCTTTGCGCCCATAGAAACAAGCTCTGACTCGGGGTTAAGTGTAAAGTCATAAGCCGCCGAGCTTTTATTTACAACAAGGAGGGTACCTGTTTTGGTGTCATCATAGGAAAGAGTCAGCTTTCCCTTTGACGATGATGCGCCGCCGTCATTGCCTTGATTGCCACTTACGGCAAGTGTTATTATAAGTGCGATGATCACAAGGGCTATAAGTGCCGAGGTGATATAAACGAGCTTAACGGTCAAAGCCTTGCGAGCATCGCGGGAAGATGGCTCACCGCAAAGCATATTCAATAGCTTATTCAACTTGATATCCTCCTTTGTAAATTTTTTATCTTGATATAGCGATTATTTTGCGTCCTTGATAGAGAAATCCATACGGCCCTTCTTATCAAGACCGATGTACTTGACCTTAACCGAGTCGCCGACCTTAATGCCTGCATCCTCTACCTTGTTTATTCTGCGGTCACAGATCTTAGAAATGTGAACCATTGCTTCCTTGCCGGGAGCATACTCAACAAAGCAGCCAACATCCTCGTTAGGCTTATCCTTGCTTGCGAGTATCTTTACGACGGTTGCGGGGTAGATGCAGCCTACCTCGGGCTCAAAGCAAATAGCGTCTATCATAGCCTTAGCTGCGGCTGCGCTTTCGCCGTTAACTGCTGCGATGCAGATAACTCCGTCGTCGTTGATGTCAACCTTGGCACCCGACTCTGCAACGATCTTCTGGATTACAGAACCGCCCTTACCGATAACCTCGCGGATCTTGTCGGGGTCGATCTTGAAGCTTGTCATCTTGGGAGCGTACTTTGATACCTCTGCTCTGGGAGCGGGAATTGCCTTAAGAAGCACCTCGTTAATGATATAGTCACGGCCCTCGTGTGTCTGTGCAAGAGCAGCCTTGATTATCTCGGGTGTAAGTCCGTCAACCTTAAGGTCCATCTGAATGGATGTGATACCCTTATGTGTACCTGCTACCTTAAAGTCCATATCGCCGTAGAAGTCCTCAAGTCCCTGAATATCAAGCATGATATCCCAGCTTCCGTCCTCTGCAGTGATAAGTCCGCAGGAGATACCTGCAACGGGAGCCTTTATCGGAACACCTGCGTCCATAAGAGCAAGAGTAGAACCGCAAACGGAGCCCTGCGATGTAGAACCGTTAGAGGAAACAACATCGGAAACAAGGCGGATAGCATAGGGGAACTCCTCGGGAGAGGGGAGTACGGGAATGAGCGAGCGTTCTGCAAGTGCACCGTGACCGATCTCGCGGCGTCCGGGGCTTCTTGTAGACTTTGCCTCACCTGTAGAGAAGCCGGGCATGTTGTAGTGGTGCATATATCTCTTCTCGGTCTCGTTATCGATACCGTCGAGCATCTGTGCCTCGGAAAGCATGCCGAGGGTTGCAACTGTGAGAACCTGTGTCTGACCTCTTGTAAAGAGACCCGAGCCGTGAGTTCTGGGAAGAACACCAACCTCACTGCCGAGAGGTCTTATCTGGTTCATAGCGCGTCCGTCAACACGCTTCTTGTCAACAAGGAGCCAACGGCGAACGATCTTCTTCTGTATCTTGTAGATGAGCTCCTCCATAATGGAAGCTATCTCGGGATATTCCTCGCTGAACTTCTCTACGATAGCATCCTTGATAGGCTCAACTCTCTCGTCACGGATATTCTTGTCGTCTGTGTCAAGAGCAACCATCATATCAGCCTCGCAGAAAGCGAAGACCTTATCAAACATATCGTGATCAAGCTCGCAAGAAGGATACTCAAACTTGGGCTTGCCGATCTCGTCAATAATTGCGTTGATGAAGCCGAGAAGCTCCTTGATCTCGCTGTGCGCCATCATGATAGCCTCGTACATAGTATCATCATCAACCTCGTTAGCGCCTGCCTCGATCATAACGACCTTTTCCATGGAGGCTGCAACTGTGAGCTGAAGATCGCTCTTCTTCATTTCCTCTGCGTTGGGGTTGACAACGAGCTTGCCGTCAACAAGGCCCATAAATACACCACCGATAGGTCCGTTCCACGGAATATCGGAGATTGCAAGAGCGGTTGAAGCACCGATCATAGCTGTGATTTCGGGTGAGCAATCGGGGTCTACAGACATAACTGTAAGTGTGAGTGCTACATCGTTGCGGAGATCCTTGGGGAAGAGAGGACGGATAGGTCTGTCGATAACTCTTGAGGTAAGAACAGCCTTCTCGGAGGGCTTGCCCTCACGCTTGAGGTAGCCGCCGGGGATCTTTCCTGCAGCATACATTCTCTCGTCATAGTCAACAGAGAGAGGAAGGAAGTCTATACCGTCACGGGGCTTTGCCGATGCAGTAGCACAGCAAAGGATAACGGTGTCGCCGTAGCGAACGAGTACAGATCCGTTTGCAAGACCTGCCACCTTACCGCTTTCAATAACGAGGGGGCGTCCTGCGAAGGTGTAGTTAAACACCTTGTAGTTCTTAAAATTCATTGATTCACTTTTGGTGATGGACATTTTTATTCCTCCATAATTTTATTTTTTTCTCACGGAGGTTTAGCACTTAATTACATGCCCTGCGCCGTGCGGGGCACATAATTAACTGCTAATCCTGTCGTGAGGGGTACATAAAGAATGATGGAGTGAGGAGGCGAGTGTGAACTCAACTCTTCACTCCATGATTTTGTCAGAAATTACTTTCTGATGCCGAGTCTTGCGATGATCGCGCGGTAACGCTCGATGTCTGTCTTCTGGAGGTAGTTGAGAAGGTTTCTTCTGTGACCTACCATCTTGAGAAGACCGCGGCGGCTGTGGTGATCCTTGTGGTTAGCCTTGAGGTGATCGTTAAGAGTGTTGATTCTGTGTGTGAGAATCGCGATCTGAACCTCGGGCGAGCCTGTGTCACCTTCGTGAGTAGCGTACTCAGCAATGATTGCCTGCTTTTCGTTCTTAAGCATGATTTTTTTCACCTTTCTTAGTTTATTTATCGCAAACACAGCAATCGGTGGGTGAAATGCTGCACGGCAGCCATATGTCCGAAAACCGAGTCAACGACATTCAACGGGTATTATACCACATACAATCATATTTGTAAAGAGTTTTTTAAAATTTTTTGCCTGATTTTTCAAAAACATATCATATACCGCTCTCTTTATTGCTGTGGTTTCCCTTTTTAGAACCGAGAATACGCCTTAACGAGAATATGCCGGAAACAGATAGCATCGCGCCGAATATTTTTCGCAGAAGCGCTTCGTTTGTTACGCTTGAGAGTAGAGAGCCTGTGAGGGAACCAAGAATGCCTGCAAGCGTCATAATGAGGACTGCAGAACCGAGGATACTTCTTCGCATTAAGTGTATAGGCAAGGATGCGCCTGCAGAGAAAAGGAAAAAGAGAAGATTGAGCCCTTGAGCTACAAGCTGCGGCGTATCGGTGAAAAGGGTGAGATATATAACAAAGAGTCCGCCTCCGCCAATGCCCAAGCCCGATAAAACAGAGATCACAAAGGCGCATGTCAGTGTGAGAATAAGCATATTATCACCTCACCATAAGCATAACGCCTGAATAGAGCATTATTGCAGAAAAAAGTCCGCGCAAGAGCCTACCGCCGATCCACCCGAGTAAAATACCACCTACGATCCCGCCAAGAAGCGCGGGTAAAATATAGATCCCAAATCCCTCAACATCAAGGTTGCCGCGCAACCCATAGGAGAGAGTTGAAACAAGTGAGAGAGGGAACATCACGCAAAGAGAATTTGCAAAAATGTCTCTGCTGTCAAATGCCTCTTCGCGAAGTAGCTTTGAGAGCACAAAAACTATGATAATTCCACCTCCCGCTCCAAGCAGTCCGTTTGCAAGACCTGCCAGAATTCCACCCGAGGTGAGCAAAAGAAGATCATTTGCAGATTTTTTCATATTTTTCCTCGCTAATGTGCAAAATTTTCTTGAAAAGATAAAAAAGATATGTTATACTAATAAGGTATGATGATGTATTGTTACCATTTGTGGATAATACCATACGGTAACACCTGCAAAATTGCAATTTTATTTGTTCGGAGGTCATTGATGGCAAACAAAAAAACTGAAGAAAAAAATGACAAAAAACACAAAAAAGAAATGCAGGAAGATGTAAAAAAAGAGAAGAAAGAGTCTAAAGAAAAAGAAAATAATGTGCCGAAAATTACAATTTTAGGTACTTTTATGCCGTATATTCTGATGCTCTTTGCAATAGTTCTCGCACTTTTCTTTGTAATGGTACAGCTCTTAAAAATAGATGACGGAGCAGGAAAAGTCGGTTATGCTGTGCAGGGGCTGTTTTGTGGACTTCTCGGTCCTGCGGCATTTCTATTGCCTGTGATGATTTTTTATGTGGGTATCAAATGGTGCCTGTATAATATAAAGTGTTCAAGAGAGTGCCAAAAAAAATCACCCGATATTGAGGAGCTTGTTTCCTATAAGAGTAGAACAGTTATTCAGACGATAACCTCCTTTGTGCTCATATTCATTATTTCGGTCATCATTGCGGTGCTTCGTGACGGATATGCGTCATATAACGCGGGTGCGATGTGGAATGATTCTGTAAAAAATCTTTCGGGCGGCGGTATTCTCGGCGGAACAGTCGGTTACTTTATGCTTGATTGGTTTGAAAAGGTCATCTCACTTGTTATACTTTTCATCTCCTTTGCGATAACCTTCATATTCATGGTCGGCCTTACGCCCGACAGAATAGTTGAAATGATAAGTGCCGCCCGTGAGGAGGCACGCGAGCGCCGCGCGGCAGAGGCGGAGGAGGCACTCCGCAAGGCCGCAGAGGAGGAAGCAGAGGCGCGCAAGCATAAAAACCGCTTGACGGTCAGCCTGCCGAGAGACGATGAGGCAGAGCAAAAGCAAACAGCTACAGACATAGACGATTATCCCGAACCCGAGCTTAAGGCACTTGATATTGACGGACTTCAATCTGCTCCTTCTAACGAAAGCTATATAGATACCGAGGGCAAGCTTGTGACACCTTCGGGCAACAGCATGGGTGTTGTTGGTGAGGATTTTGGCGGTGACCCGACCTTTGATGCACAGGAGTATGCAGGAATTGACAGTATTCTTGGCAGACAGAATATAACTCCCGTTCCCGAGGAGCCTGAGGAAGAGGAGCTTGACGAGGAGGATGAGCCCGAGGAAAAGCCCGCGCCCAAGAAGGCAGACAAAAAGAAAAATATTTCCGAGGAAATAGAGCTCGGAGAGATAGGAAAGGACGAGCTTCTCTCCGATGTTGCCGAGGTAGCACCCGAGGAGGGAGCACAGGA
>JAZOSH010000007.1:0-22879 GCA_045656985.1 Eubacteriales bacterium
GTCGATGTTGTGACATTACGGCGTAGAGATGAAGATCTGAACACCTTATTCAAGCGATTGTACGAGGATATGGTAGCGGGACGTATTACAGCAGAACGCTTCGATCTGCTTGCGGCTGAGTATGAGTCAGAGCAAAAAGAACTCAAAGTACAGATTGCCGAGCTTGAGGATCTAATTGAAAACGGTGAAACAAAAACCAAGGACTTGAAGCAACTCCTTGTTAATGTTCGCAAATATACAGATCCGCAGGAGCTTACTTCTGAACTGCTAAATGATTTGGTTGACAAAATAATAGTCCACGCTCCTGATAAGAGCAGTGGACATAGAAAACAAAAGATTGAAATTTACTACAATGCTGTCGGTATCATTGATTTGCCTACTGTCAAAGAGGATGATTGCATTGCTCTCCACGGCAGATGCAAAGGAAAAAAGATAGCCGTATGAATAGCAAAAGGCAGTGTGACCTTTTCGGTCACACCGCCTCTTACATAAATACTTCGTTACAGCGCCTCGGCATTTTGCGTAGCTCTTTTTTTATTTAACATAAGTGTTATAGATATATTTAACCTCGTTTGTTGACTGTGATTCTGTAAGTCCAGACCCCTTGGGAAGTCCAACAATAACATTTATATATGTCTTTCCATTATCTCCTCTGGCAACACTGACGAGTGTTATTCCAGACTCATCGGTGTATCCAGTCTTACCTGCAATAACAGTTGAGGTTTTAAGGTTGGGATTGTTATCAAATCTCTTTTGTCCACTGTACCAGTTTGAATAGAAGGTGCAATTTATTCCACCCACAACCATTGGCCTGCCGTAGAAGGATGAGAGGCATTTATATGCAAATTCATTATCCATTGCGTATGCCATAATAGCCGCCATGTCTCTGCAAGTCGTATAATGATCATCATGATATAGGCCTGTACAGTTGGCGAAATTTGTACCTGTGAGACCAAGCTCGTACGCTTTTTTATTCATTAGAGCGACAAATGCTTCCTCGCTTCCGGCGATATAGTCTGCGATAAGCAGAGATGCTATCGTATCAGACTGATAGGAAATAAGATAAAGAAGATCCTCTACCGTATGGCTGTCACCAACCTTAAGTCCAACGCCCGAACCATCCGTGTCTGCCATATACTGCGCAGCCTCTTGCGTTACTGTAAGCTTTTTATCAAGATCGGTAACATTTTCGCAAGCAACGATAAGTGTCATTACCTTTGTCATCGACGAAGGATACATTTTTTCATCCGCACCCTTTTCAACAATAGAGGTGTTGGAATCAAGCTCAACAAGGATCGTGTTTCTTGACTTTATCTCATCGGTTATATGTACCACATTTGCTGCTGTGGTCGATATGTAATTTTCCCTACTCTCTTGTGTTGGAAAAAGAGGAGTTGTATTAACACTTACATTTACAGAGGGCTTGTCCGTATCTTTTTCCTCTGTAATAGTGTCATTTTTATCCGGCTCGTCGGTATTGTGAGAGGGTCCGTCAGACAAAACTGTAACCAAAAGATATATATTCAGGGCAAGGACAAGAAGAAGAACTGCTGAGATCACAAGAAAAAAGCCAATACCCAAAGTCTCCTTTTGCCTGCCATTAAGATTATTCATATATTTTCCTCCATGGAATGTTCTTTATATTGTACCACAATATAAGGTTGTTATCAATAATTATTTCTCAAGTTTTTGTACAATTTACGGGCATATTCAAGTTGACGGTAAACGCTTCGTTCATCACAGTTTGTCTCATACGCGTGGCGTAAGACTCTTGCGCTTATCTCATTTTTCCTCGGTGCTCTGCCGATCTCGGCAAAATATATTGCCTTGACAGAGGCAAGCACATCTTTCTTGCCCGAGATATGCAAAAGTCTTATTGTGTCATAGACCGCAAGCAGATCACACGCCTCTTCAATTGTCTTTGAACATCCTCTTATACGGTCATAAGCATCAAAAGGAGTAAGCTTTCCTGACGCAAGTCCAAGCCTTGTATATTTTCTGAAAGCAGAGATGATCTTGTATTTTTCTTCGTTTTTCTGAAATACCATATTACACCTCCGTAAAGTATATATACATTATACTACTTTACCCTCCCTATGTCAATATTTTCTCTCTCTATGCAGCTTTATTCCGTCTCCTAAAATAACCTTTTTTACTGTTCCAATCAAGATTCTAACATCAGAGGATAAGCTCATGTTTTCAACATAGATTCCATCACACTCAAGCTTTCTTGCAGCGGGCAACCTGTCTCGTCCGCAGACCTGCGCAAGTCCCGTTATCCCTGGGCGCGCGTTATATACACCGATGTTTTTTCGTGTTCTATGCATTTCTCTTTCCTCAGGAATAAGAGGACGAGGACCTACTATGCTCATATCCCCTATAAGAACATTTATTAGTTGAGGTAACTCATCAAGACTTGTCCTCCTTAAAAAAGCACCTAAAGGAGTTATATAATCACATGCATTTTTGAATTCCTCTGTTGAAAGTGTGCTCGGAGCATCATTTCTCATCGTTCTGAATTTATAGCATACGAAGAGGCGTCCGCCCTTACCAACGCGTATCTGACGAAAAATAACAGGACCGCCATCGCAAATGTATATCAATATCGCTATTATAAGCATTGGAATATAAGAAAAAACGAGTGAAAAATATGCAATAAAAATATCAAGCCCTCTCTTAACATATTTATATCCTCGCATAGCAAACCTCCCTAAAAAGTTTATAATAGCATTTCCCAAAATAATATTGATTATAAAAACGGTGGCAAAGTAATTTTGCCACCGTCATCATTATATCATAAGATAGTCTTTACCGTTGATACTGCCGTTAAGTCCGTTTTTAGCTTCTATCCTTTCGGGAGAAATGTGATATTTTTTAGCTACCGACCAAAGAGTGTCCGAAGGAGTTGTGTAATAGATTATAACATCTCCCTTTCGCTTGCCAATGCTTTCCCCAAAGGTCACATCGGTGAGAACTGTAATGTTTTCATTTGCCATTCCCCATCCGTAGACAGACAGCTCTGCATCAATCAAAAGACTTTCTGCATCTTGTCTCGCTTCGCACGAGATAACAGAAAAAAGTGTACTTGTGTTGTTAAGAGACTTGCAGGTACCGTCAATCTCATACTTTACGGGAAGAAGTATCTCAAGTGCCGAATATTCGCCTTCATTTGAAAGAATAACAGTATATTTTGCATGACCGCTGATAATTCCCTTGCCATTTACAAGCTCACACTTTTCGGAAAAAGCCTCACCATAGCAGGTGACTATTTCTGCCATCTCAGGAATAGACAGACCTTCTTTTAAGACTCGCTCATTCATTGAGAAGTTGCCACTCATACAGAAGGAAGGAATAGGCATGGTGTATTCCTTGTATGTACACTCGCAAAGATTTTCTGTAGAATATATATCTTTTGTATAGTTAAAAGACTTTTCTCCCTCCGCGCTAACATCAAGAACGATACTGGCATCGCAGATAATTCTTCCCTCCTCAACACTCACCGCAATATTACTTATTCTTCCGTAGGCTGCGCATTTATCGCCTGATAAAAGCCCCTCAAGTTCTACGCTTTCTGAAAAGGGTATTTTTCTTTTTAGGCAGGTTGGATTATTGTGCACTTCATTTGTTGTCATAAGGTTAAGATATATCTCACCCGACACCGTTACATTGTCAACAGCGGCTGAAACATCCGAAACAAAAACGCTTCCGTTAACACTGATAACTCGTATATCGGGATTATCACAAATTATTTCGGTGCTCATATCAATTATATCACTCATAGTATGCAAAAAATTGCATACATTACATTCTGCATCAAGTCGCTCAATGGCCGTGTGTGAGGTTTGCCCTGTCATATTCTCCATAAACAATACGCGGCCGTATGCTCTTGCATATGCGTGGAGTTTGCATCTAATGCTTATCTTTCTCGGTCCCAAAAGTCGCGCCGACACATTTTCTACAGCGATATCTGCATTTGCGCAGATTCCTTCGTTATAATCAATACTATTATGATCCATCTCCATGGGCACACTAAAGCCGTACTCTGCGGCTAATGGAACACTGTAAAGTTCTCCGTCGGCACCTACATAAAGCACAGCATAATCAACTGCTCCGTTGAACTCTGCTCCGCCACCGCTTACATATTTTGCAGGCGACATTACAGTAGCCCCAATATGCAAAATGCGTCTGATTTCGGGCTGATAATCGGGTAGTGTATGCTCACTTGAAATTTCGTTTATCATCAGCTTATCGCTGACGGGCATTCTTGTTCCTTTTATATCTCCCATCAAAGCTCCTTTTGAAATATCCATATAATATCTCCTTTGATATAAAAATTTCTTCGTTATACACTATGAAAAAGCAAATTAATTTATTACTTTATTATAAAAAAGATAAATATTCTTTGACAAGTTGAGAAAAATATGTTATAATAATTTGTTAAAAGTTAGAATATGGGAGTTCTTATGGTACTTATCACTGATGTTTTGCCGAGAAGTCGCGCTGAAAAGGCAGGAATTCAGGCAAATGACACCCTTGTGTCAATAAATAACAGAGAAATAAATGATGTTCTTGATTACAGGTTTCATCTTGCGAATACAACCGTTGAGCTTATACTTTTAAGAGATGGCAAGGAAGTTAAAGCAACTATTAAAAAAAGTGAATACGACGATATAGGTCTCGACTTTGAAACCCCTCTTATGGATAAAAAGCATTCCTGTGAAAACAAATGCATTTTCTGCTTTATTGACCAACTCCCGAAAGGACTGAGAAAATCTCTTTATTTTAAGGATGATGACTCTCGCCTTTCCTTCCTGCACGGCAACTATATTACGCTTACAAATCTTTCTGAAAAGGATATTGACAGGATAATCGAAATGCACATTTCTCCCGTAAATGTATCGGTGCATACAACCAACCCTGATCTCCGAGTAAAAATGATGCATAATAAGCGTGCGGGAGAGGTACTCAAGTACCTTGAAAAGCTCGCATCAGCGGGAATATCTATCTGCGGACAGATCGTACTCTGTAAGGGACTTAATGATGGCTCCGAGCTTGACAGAACCATGTCAGAGCTTGAGGCACTCTTTCCCGCCCTCAAGAGTGTATCAATAGTTCCCGCAGGACTCACAAGATTCCGTGAAAAGCTTTACCCCCTTCAGCCCTACACAAGGGAAGAATGCTGTGAGATCATTCGGCAGGTCACACAGTTTGGTGATTTGTGCAAGCAAAAGCATGCCTCACGCCTCTTTTTCTGCGCAGATGAGCTGTATATCAAGGCAGAGCTTCCGCTTCCCGATGAGGAACACTATGAGGAATATTCACAGATAGAAAACGGGGTCGGTATGCTGACATCACTTGATACCGAAATAGCCACTGAGCTTGAATATATAGATGAGTACCTTTATAAATTTACTGCACCAAGAGCTGTGTCGCTTGCAACGGGCTATTCTGCTGTAGAGCATATCCGCACAATTTGCAATAAGCTTGAGAGCAAAGTGAATGGACTCAGGGTGGATGTATACCCCATAAAAAACAACTTTTTTGGAGATACGATAACTGTTGCGGGATTACTTACCGCTACCGATATCATGAATCAGCTTAAGGGACGCGACCTTGGCGATGAGCTTCTCTTCCCGTCGTGCGCCCTGCGTGCTGACGGAGACCTTTTCCTTGACGGAAAGACACCAATGGAGCTTTCAGAAGAACTTGGGGTTCCGGTGAGAGCAACAGAAAGCAACGGAGCTGAATTAATAAAAGCTCTTCTCGGAATATAATTTTTCGCTCTACCCTCTTTTGAGGCATGAACAGAACGGAGGTAAATATGGCAAAACCAATCATTGCTATAGTCGGCAGACCTAATGTCGGCAAAAGCACACTTTTTAATAAACTTATAGGAGAGCGCCGCTCAATAGTTGAGGACACACCCGGTGTTACAAGAGATAGAATATACGGAGAAACCGAGTGGTGTGGCAAAAAATATATTGTAATAGACACAGGCGGTATTGAGCCCAAGACCGACGATATTATCCTTAAACAGATGAAAACACAGGCGGAGATAGCTATTGAAACTGCCGATGTTATCGTTTTTATGTGCGATGTAAAAACAGGACTTACTGCAAACGATAGAGATATTGCTGTTATGTTGAAAAAGAGCGGAAAGCCCATTATACCCTGCATCAACAAATGTGATAGTGTGGGACATCTTCCTTTTGAGTATTATGAATTCTTTGAACTTGGATTTACCGAAGAACCTGTGGCAGTATCCTCTATTCACGGAAATGGAACGGGTGATCTTCTTGATGCAGTAGCCGCATCGGTTCCAGATTTTGATTATACAGATGATGATGACGACAGCATTAAGGTTGCCGTGATAGGTAAACCGAATGCAGGAAAGTCCTCTACGATCAACAGACTTATCGGTCAGGAAAGACTTATCGTTTCAGACATTGCGGGCACAACAAGAGATGCCGTTGATACTCAACTTACAAATGAATTTGGCTCGTTTACATTTATTGATACTGCAGGAATGCGCCGAAAATCAAAGGTTAACGATAAGCTTGAAAAATACAGTGTTCTCAAGGCACATATGGCAGTTGAACGCGCGGAGGTATGCCTTCTTATGATAGATGCCTCCACAGGAATAACCGAGCAAGACGAGAAGATTGCGGGAATTGCACACGAATCGGGCAAGGCCACGATAATCGTTGTAAATAAATGGGATACCATTGAAAAGGATAACAACACTGTTAAAGAGTTCACAGATAAAATAAGAACTGCTCTTGCATATATGCCCTATGCACCCATTCTATTTGTTTCTGCAAAAACGGGACAGCGTATGAACTCTCTTTTTGAGCGCATTAAATATGTTTATGCACAGGCATACACAAGAATTCCCACAGGTATTCTAAACGAGGTGCTTGCAGATGCCACTATGAAGGTACAGCCCCCCTCCGACAAAGGTAAACGTCTTAAAATTTACTATATGACGCAGGCAAGTGTGGCCCCGCCTACCTTTATTCTCTTCTGTAATGATGCAGAGCTTTTCCATTTCTCATATCAGAGATACATTGAGAATTGCTTGAGACAGACGTTTGGATTTTCGGGTACGCCCATAAGACTTGTTATAAGAATGAAGGGCGATGATCAATGAAAAAGCGCGGAATAATTTTTGACTTCAACGGTACGCTCTTTTACGACAGCCCTATGCATGTCGAGGTCTTTAAGCGTATATGCAAGGATTATGACATTCCTGAGTATTCTGAGGAGTATGTTATTGAAAAGATATTCGGACGCTCTAACAGAGATATTATTCTTGATAATTACAAGGCTGATGCAACTGAAGAGGATATCGCGTATTTCGAAGAGTTAAAGGAAGGAAAATACCGCGATCTGTGCCTTGAACGACGCGACGAATTCCATTTTGCTGACGGTGCGGCGGAATTTCTTGATTACATCAAAGAAAGAGGCATTCCCTATGCCATTGCTACAAGCTCCCCTCTTTCCAATATGGATTTCTATTTTGAACACATGGGACTTGATAGATGGTTTACTTACGACAATATAACCTATGATGACGGCACTCTTGTTTGTAAGCCAGCTCCCGATGTTTATTTGCGTACTTCTGAAAAACTCGGCCTTGTACCCGAGGAGTGCATCGTTTTTGAGGACTCCGAGGTAGGAATCCTTGCAGCTAACAACGCGAGAATTAAGGATGTATTTGCTCTTGTGCCTGACGGCAAGGCGTCTCCTGTTACAGACCAAATGTCAGTTGCAGGTGTTATACCCGATTTTACTGGCTATAAGGAAATAATAAATAAGTATTTTTAATTTTCTTTTGTCGCTTTGCGGCGGAAAGGAGTTATATGTTTGTAGATAATGTAAAAATTTATATCAAGGCAGGAGACGGCGGTAACGGTGCTGTAGCCTTCCATCGTGAAAAGTATGTATCTCACGGAGGTCCTGACGGCGGTGACGGGGGACGTGGTGGAAATATCGTTTTCCGTGTTGACAAGGGCTCAAACACTCTGCTTGCCTTCAGATATAAGAGAAAGTTTATAGCTCTTAACGGTGAGAATGGCAAGGGCAACAAATTTCACGGCAAATCTGCCGATGACATAGTAATCCTCGTCCCCCCCGGAACGCTTATCAAGGATGCTGAAACGGGCAAGATAATACACGATATGACCGAGAACGACGGGGCGGATTACATTTGCTGTAAGGGCGGCCGCGGTGGCTGGGGTAACAGACATTTTGCAACACCAACTCGTCAGATACCTATGTTTGCAAAGAGCGGAACAAAGGGCGAGGAAAAAGAGGTCATACTTGAGCTTAAAATGCTTGCTGACGTTGGACTTATAGGCTATCCCAGTGTTGGAAAATCTTCAATCCTTTCAATGATAAGTGCGGCAAAGCCGAAGATCGCCGATTATCACTTCACCACACTTTCTCCTAATCTCGGTGTTGTATCAACGGGAGGCGAAGAAGGCTTCGTGGCGGCTGATATCCCCGGTCTTATTGAGGGGGCCGCTGACGGTCTTGGACTTGGTCACGCATTCTTGCGTCATGTTGACAGATGCAGACTCCTTCTTCATGTAGTTGACATATCTTGCTTTGAAGGTAGAAATCCCATTGAGGACATTAAGCTTATAAATAACGAGCTTGCACGTTACAGTGAGCAGCTTGCGTCCCGTCCTCAGATAATCGTTGCTAATAAGTGCGACGCACTTGACGAGAGTGTTGTTGACATCGAGGCATTTGAAAATTTCGTTGATGAGAACGGCTGGGAGATGCTTTATGTGTCCGCTGCTACGGGTGAAGGTCTTGACAGACTCGTTCATGCAGTATCCGAAAGACTCAAGCTATTGCCCCCTATGCTCGTTTATGAGAGCGAATATGCGCCTGAGGACGCATACGTTGGTGGATCCAAGGAAACGACCGTACGCCGCGAAAATGACGTATTTTACATTGAGGGCGAATGGCTTCTAAATCTTATGGGACAGGTTAACTTTGACGATTATGAGTCGCTTAACTTTTTCCAGAGAGTTCTTCAGCGCAGCGGAGTTTTTTCCTTGCTTGAGGAGCACGGATGTACCGACGGACATACCGTTTCTATCTACGATTTTGAATTTGAATATGTGAAATAATAAGGGAGGTATTGCATGAACATTTGGCACGATATAAATCCCGAACAGATAACACCTGAAAAATTTACTGCCGTTATTGAGATTTCCAAGGGCAGCAAATGCAAGTATGAGCTTGATAAGTATACTGGTCTGCTTCGCCTTGACCGCGTTCTCTATACTTCAACTCACTATCCTGCAAACTACGGATTTATTCCGAGGACATATGCAGATGACAATGACCCGCTTGATGTTCTGGTCCTCTGCTCTGCCCCCATTCAGCCGATGACACTTATTGATGTTTTTCCCATAGGCGTTATGCGAATGATAGATTCGGGCGCGCTTGATGATAAGATCATAGCTGTTCCTGTTTCCGACCCATCGTATAATAATATTACATCGATTGACGAGCTTCCTGCTCACATTTTTGATGAGATAATGCATTTCTTCAGCGTATACAAGCAGCTTGAAAATAAGCAGACGGCTGTCAAAGAGCTTTATAACAGACAGGATGCTATTAAGATCATCAGGGATGCAATGGATGGCTATAATAAAAAATTCAGCAAATAAAGAGGTGCAATTGTACCTCTTTTTTTATAAAAAAAATTATTTGATATAAAATTATAAAAAGTGATTGACATAAATTTTCTTTATGTTATAATGAGGGCAAGATATCGAATTTGCGATATTTTAGCCGACAGATTCGTTTGACTTGCGGGTATCCGCGGAGGGTAAAAATGCCGTTCAGAAGAACTTATTTACGCACATCATTGCATAAGCAAAATATCATTTACACACATTGGTACTCAAAGAAACATACTGAAAAGCGCAACCTTGATATGACGGAGGGACCAATTTTCAGTAAAATGCTAACTTTTATTTTACCACTTATACTTACCAATCTATTGCAGGTATTTTACGGTGTTGCCGATACGGTTATCGTAGGCTTTTCAGATGAACCCGATGCAATTGGAGCTGTTGGAATTACTGCAGCACTAACAAGCCTTATTGTAAACCTATTCATTGGCTTTTCAACAGGTACAAATGTTATGGTTGCAAAATACCTTGGCGAAAAGAACGACGAAAAGGTTTCTGTAGTTGTACATACTTCGCTTACTATATCCATTATTTTTGGTATTTTGTGTTCTGTAATTGGAATATTTGCTTCAAAACCACTTCTTCATCTTATTGGCGCTGAAGGAAAGCTACTTGATCTTGCTGCAACATATACAGTAATTTATTTTTTAGGAATTCCCTTTATTTCTTTGTCAAACTATTTGATTGCAATATACAGAGCGAAAGGCGATACGAGAACGCCCTTGGTTATTCTTACTATTACTGGATTAGTTAATGTAATTTTAAATTTTGTTTTCGTTTTTGCATTTCATACATCGGTTGAAGGAGTTGCGCTCGCAACGATGATTTCAAACATACTTTCGGCAATTTTTCTTACAGCACATCTTGCTAAAGACGATGGTCCTTGTAAGTTTCTCTTCAAAAAGATTTCTATTGATAATGCAGAGCTTAAAAACATAATTAATATAGGTTTACCTGCAGGAATACAAGGTTCTTTGTTTTCAATATCAAATATGGCTATACAATCTGCGATAATCCAGGTTAACAATGCGATAACACCGATAGGAAGCATATTCGAGCCTGTTGTAAAGGGTCATACAGCAACTAATTCCCTTGATAGCTTTATATATACATCCCAAAATACAGTTTATCAAGCTGCAATAACCTTTACCAGTCAAAATAATGGTGCTAAAAAATATGAAAGAATTCCGAAAATAATGAGAAATGCCTATTTGCTTGGACCTCTTGTAGCAATGCTCGTTTCTGCAATAATCGTTATATTCCGAGATCCTCTTCTCTCTCTTTACGGAGTAACAAACGGCCCTGTCGGCTCGCTTGAGGCAATTGCTTATGATACCGCAATTACTCATATTTTAATGGTTTCTGCACCCTACTTTATCTTTCCTCTTATGGAGGTTGGCTGCGGTATTGTAAGAGGTCTTGGAAAATCAATTCCGTCAACTATAATTTCTCTTATAGGAATATGTTTATTCAGGGTTCTTTGGGTTGCTACTGTCTTTAAGATGAGCCCAACACTTAAAACTATATATTGGTCTTATCCTATATCGTGGATTCTTACAGGACTTGTTTTCTTTGTGTATATAATCAAGATATTAAAGCCACTTTTAAAGCAAAGAAAGCAAGAGCTTGCCGCTATTCAATAAATTAAGGAGTACGACATTAGTCGTACTCCTTTTCATATCCACCATATCTTTCGTAGTAAAAGAGATACTGTTGAGCAATACCCGCATACTCACCTAAAATTGAGGAATCAAAGTCTGCATGATTTGACGAAAAATATTTTGAAATTACTTTCTTTATCCAAACATCTATTGGAAAAGCATCATATTTTTCAAATCCAAACAAAAGCGCACAGCTTGCTACCTTTGGTCCTATTCCCTTTATCTTACACAACTCTTCAACTGCTTGTGCAGTAGACAGTGAGCGGATAAGATCATAGTCAAGCTCACCTGCTACCGCTTTCTCTGCCGCATCATATATGTATTTAGCTCTGAAGCCTGTTTTAAGCTCAAAGAGACCATCTATGCCGAGCGCAAGAATTGCTTCGGGCGTTGGGAATGAGCAAAGAGAGGAAGCACCCGATAAATGTGATTCATACCCTTTGGGGCAATCTACGGGAGCACCACAATGTTTTGAAAGCGCTTCAATTATCTTTTTTATTCTTGGAATGTTATTGTTCTGCGATATGATAAATGAACAGATTGTCTCCCACGGATCCTGTGCGAGAATTCTTATTCCTCTGCCAAACTCTACCGCTTCACAGAGCGAGGGATTATCAGATCGATTTATTATATCATCCTCTATACATTGATAGTCTAAATCAAGTGCAAGGAAATGACGCCAAAGGGTCAAATACTCTTCCTCATCTGTATTGTATATGATAATATCTTCTCTGTCTTGCGCAAAGGAAACAAACTTACCGAAGGCAACTCCGGAAAATTCACATTCGTGAGATGAGTTTTCAACCTTATTAAAACGAAAACACTGTCCACAGTCAAATATTTTATTTATATCAAAATGCTTAACGCCGCATATACGCACATAGGGCAAGGAAGCTGCAAAATTCGTATTTTTTTGACTCAAAGTTTTCATAATTTTATTAATTGTCCTCTTTTAATTTGGAAAATTCTATTGAAAGAAAATCAGTGTTATGTTATAATTATAATAACTATATTTATTATATAATAGTTCAAGGTCAAAATCAAGTGATTTTCAAAAAGGAGTTCAAAATGGAACAAATTTACACGATACCCGTCAATGAATCGTTTGAGCTTTGCGGCGCTGACCACAGCTGTGGCTGTCCCTTTTGCACCCTTTATAACAAGCTTGAAAATGACGAGCTTGAGCTTATCCTCGGGGCATCAATGATGGAACCTGATGTAAGAATAAAAACAAATAAAGAGGGCTTTTGCAAGACACACTATGATATGATGTTTATAAGAAAGAACCGTCTTGGAATGGCACTTACACTTGAAAGCCATCTTGAAGAGCTTTCAGGTGAGATCAAATCCCCCAAGCTTCTTGCTCCTAAAATACCAAAGGCGGTGACAAGGATCAGCGAGCTTGAAAAAAACTGCTATGTGTGCCGAAGAATTGAGTTTAATTTTGCACACATGATAGAAACTGCTGTTCTTCTCTGGGAAAACGACGAGGAATTCAGAAAAAAGCTTGATGCTGTTCCCTATTTCTGTCTGCTGCATTACAGACGCTTGCTTGAATACGGACAAAAACGACTATCAAAAAAGGAATTTGCGGAGTTTTCAGCAAGATGCGAATCAATTGTAAACACATATCTTGAGGAGCTTAAGGGAGATGTAAGCTGGTTCTGTAAAAAATTTGACTACAGATATGATGAAGAACCCTGGTACAACTCAAAGGATGCTGTTGAGCGTGCAATGAAATTTTTGAGAAGTGACCTGCATGCTCCGGTAAATACAAAGAAAAAATAACTAATAAAGGATTTATCATGATAGACCTTCTTGATCTGCATAAACATTTTATACTTACACATCTCAAAGAAGGAGATGTTGCTGTTGACTTTACAATGGGTAACGGTCACGATACAGAATTTCTTTCTAAAACTGTTGGAGAATTTGGGCATGTATTTGCCTTCGATATTCAGGAACAGGCGCTTGCCTCTACAGAGGAGCATCTCAAAAAAAGCGGTTGCCCTCAAAACTACACTCTCATCCTTGATTCTCACCATAATGTAAAAAAATATGTTGATGTTCCCTTCAAGGCTGGAATGTTTAATCTTGGATACCTTCCCGGAAGCGATAAAACTGTTACAACTATGAGAAGCACAACGCTTCCTGCAATAGAAGCTGCAATCTCCCTTATGGCGCCTGACGGAATAATTATTGTGGCTGTATATCCCGGCCATCCCGAAGGTGAGGCGGAGGGCAAGGAGATATGTGAATATCTTTCAGGACTTTCAAGATATAGGGTCTGTGCTACACAGATAAGAATACTTAACTCAAAAACCTCTCCTTTTTTCATAATGATCGAAAATAAACCATAAAGGCAGTAAGAAAATGATCTTCAAGAAAAATAAAAAAGATAAAATTGAACAGCCCTCGCTATCGCCAGATCAGCTTGAACTTCTTTCAAATCGCGTTGACCAAATAGGCGAGGACAGAAGCCAGATAGAGCCCTTTGATAACAGCACCACGGCACAGGCAATAAGATACGCAAAAAAACATAAGGTATCAACTGCTACAGTGATTATTGGCGCGATTTCTCTAATCGCTATTCTTGTATTTATTCTTGTTTACGGTTTGGGAACAGGACGCACAAACACAGATAATTTTAGCTTCCATATAGGAGAAAATAAATATACCGTGGCATATAATGAAACAGTGATAAATAATATACTTTATGTTGATATGTCCGATATATCAGATCTTTGCGAAATGATAGAAAGCGGCGATACAAGCGGAAGTAGAAAATATACGCTTTCAAATGCTGAATATATCAGGTTCTACGCGGATGCAGATTATGCAGTTATAAACGGAAAATATGTTGTCATTGAGGGCACGGCGCAGATAACCGAAGAAGCTTGTCTTGTCCCATACAACTTCATCTCAAAGGCAATCGCAAGTGGCATTACATTCAGCTATGACAAAAGTACAAATGTTATTAAAATAAAACGCGCGGTTGAGTCAATTGATAAGAACAATAATGTGACATATGTTCCGGTTTCCTTTTCTGCTGACTCTTTTGAGGAATCATTTATAGAATATAAGAATTTCGGGTTTGAGAATACTTCCGAAATGATGAGCTATATTGACCCCGAGAATGCAAATCAAAAAAAATACCTTTTACTTGTTAATCATGAGTTTTCTCTTTCATCAGGTTACGAGCCAAATGATCTTGTGAGACTTACCTGCGCTACAAATCCTGTGCACTCAAGTGATTATTATTCTTTAAGGGTCGATGTCTCACTCGCACTTTATGATATGATGACAGCAATGGACAGAGCTGGGATCAACGGACTTCAAGTATCAAGCTCTTATCGCTCCTATACAAGGCAGTACGAACGCTTTGAAGAGGATGTCGCTCTTTATATGAGCAAGGGGCTTTCTCGCTCTGCTGCAGAAAAGGCAGCAAACGAGTATCTTGCACGCCCCGGAGAGAGCGAGCATCAAACAGGACTCTGCGTTGATTTTGTACAAGGAACAAGCGCGTTAACAGAAAAATTTGAAAACACAACTGCTTTTAAATGGCTCTCAAAAAATGCGCATAAATTTGGATTTATCTTGCGCTATCCCTCCGACAAGGTTAATGAAACGGGATATGGATATGAGCCTTGGCATTACCGATATGTAGGGCGCACAGTTGCGTCAATGATATACGAGGGAGCTCTTTGCTTTGAAGAATATCTTGACCTTCAACGCAACGCTTAAAAATTACTGTTAATAGACAAAAATTTTCAGAAAGGAAGGTAACCTATGGACTCAATAAAGACATCGGCGCTCTTTGATCTCTCAAAGACCTCTGCAAAAGAACTGCTTGAAAAATGCGAATATCCATGGCAATCACTCCCTCAAATAGGAGATTTCATTATTGCACTTGGAAAAACACTTTCGAATAATGAATATTATTCTCCAACAGAAAATGTATGGATCGCAAAAAATGTTACCATTCCTACTACTGCAACTATTTGCGCACCCGCGATAATCGAAAGCGGTACAGAAATCAGAACAGGTGCTTTTATACGCGGAAAGGTGCTTATTGGCAAGAACTGTGTTATAGGCAACTCCTGCGAATTAAAAAACTCCATTATCTTTGATAACGCACAAATACCACATTTTAACTATATAGGCGACTCAATTCTTGGCTACCGATCTCACACCGGTGCAGGAGCGATCACTTCAAATGTTAAAAGTGACAGAACTCTTGTTGTAATAAATAATGGAAAAGAAAAACTTGAAACAGGACTTAAAAAGCTTGGTGCTATAATTGCTGACGGAGTTGAGGTAGGCTGCAACAGCGTCCTTAATCCAGGAACGATAATAGGTAAAAATACAAATATTTATCCTCTCTCCTCTGTAAGAGGAGTTATCCCTGCAAACAGTATTTATAAGGCTGCAAACAATATCGTTGCAAAAAAATAATTACCTGAAAGGAAATAATATATGGGCAGACTTTTTGGAACTGACGGAGTAAGAGGTATTGCTAACATAGAGCTTACATGCGAGCGCGCTATGGAAATTGGTCGTGCTGCTGCTGCAATAATTTCTGATGGAGATCCGAGTCACGCGCCAACATTCGTTATTGGAAGTGATACAAGAGCATCATCAGACATGCTTGCCTGTGCTCTCTCGGCAGGACTTTGCTCTGTTGGAGCAAATGTAATTAATCTTGGCGTTGTTCCCACCCCTGCAGTTGCTTATCTTGTGGTAAGTTATGGGGCTGATGCAGGAATTATGATCTCTGCATCACACAACCCGGCAGAATTCAACGGCATAAAGATATTTAATGGCAGCGGTTTTAAGCTTGCCGACATGCTTGAAGAACGAATTGAGGAAATAGTTCTTGATAAGGTTGCAGTTCCTACACTTGCCGAAGGATCACGCGTTGGAAATGTAAGATATGCAAGAGAAGCCATTGCCGATTATATAGAGCACATTAAGAGCTCTGTAGCTAATGATCTCAAGGGACTCAAAATTGCAGTTGACTGTGCTAATGGCTCGGCCTCTTCTACGGCCAAGATGCTCTTTGAGGAGCTTGGAGCAACTGTTACAATTCTTAACTCAGAACCTAACGGAATTAATATAAATGAAAATTGCGGCTCAACTCACCTTGAGGAACTTTCCAAATTTGTTGTAAAGAATAATCTAGATTGTGGTGTCGCATTTGACGGAGATGCAGACAGATGTCTTTGCATTGACGAAAAAGGAAACACTGTTGATGGGGACATGATTATGGCAATATGTGCTCTCAATATGAAAAAAACAGGACACCTTAATAAAAATACGGTTGTTGGAACAATCCTTACTAACTTTGGATTTACAAAATTCTGTGACGACAACGATCTCCGCTTTATTGCAACAAAGGTTGGAGACAGATATGTACTTGAAGAAATGCTTCTTGAAGATTACTCATTTGGCGGCGAGCAGTCGGGACATATCATATTCCGTGATTTTGCAACCACGGGAGATGGACAGCTTACAGCTATTCAGCTTCTCGCTCACCTGAAAGCAGAAAATAAGCCTCTCTCCTCCCTTGCGTCGGTTATGACAAGATACCCACAGGTTGCAGTAAATATAGCAATCTCAGCAGAGGGTAAGCTTGCTTTTTACACTGATAAAGTAGTTGATAGCAAGATAAATGAGGCCAAGGACATTCTTGGTGATAAGGGTAGAATTGTTGTAAGACCTTCGGGCACAGAGCCTCTTATCCGTGTTATGGTAGAGGGTAAGGACGAAAAACAAATAAATGATATTGCCAATGATGTGGCGAAAACAATCAAAGAAAGACTCAGTTCAAAATAAAAAGGTGGACATTAGTCCACCTTTTTCAATTCTTTGTAAATTAAATAGCTTTTTATGTTTGTGGTTATTACTGCAATCAGTATTGCAAGAATAAGATTTAATACAGAGCGTAAAATTGGTATTTCAACAACATCAATAAAGGGAAAGAACATTAGGCATGCAGTAGCAATAATGTTTTGTTCTTCAGGTATACTTGTATAAGTAATAATAAAATAAGATAATTCACATGCAAATGCACAAACACTGTAAATAATAACTAAAACTTTTCCATCTTTTCTTAAGTATTTCTTTGATTCTTCAATAAAGTCATACTTATTAGAGTGAGAAGCAAATGTTTCCAATCTATTTGACATTGCGGTTTTATAAAAACATATTGCATATATGATCATTATTACAAGATACATATACAAAAATTTATCATCATTGTTCTCAAATATTGCCGCAAGAAAAATAACACTTACCAAATATACAATAAATGAAATCAGCGTAGAAATAAATATTGCTTTAAGAGTAGAAAATAATGTTTTTTTTATATTGCGCTTCCATAATTAAGATTTCTGATACGCCCATCTAAATTCGCCACTAGCAAGAGTTATTATGCCACAATGTGAAAAGCCAAGCTTTTTAAGAAGATTTTGCATAGGAATATTGTTTTCGTGCGTGTCAATCTTAAGATTTTTGCACTTTTCATATGCCCAAGTAAGACAAAATGTTGCAGCACCGCGAGTGCCTTCTGCTGATGCTATTCGATGAACAACTCCGTAGGTTTTATTGTTCTGCCACGCACCATCAATTACATCATATGTTGGATCGTTACCCTCACTGTAGTAGAAAACACAGGCGATCCTTCCGTTAGCAATGCAAAGGTACAATTTCTTATTTGCAATATCTTCCTTCACAGTTTCAATAGGAGGATAGCTCTTTTTCCATTGAGTAGGATTTCCGTTTTCTGCCATAAAGGACCTTGCGTACTCGTAAATAACAAGGACCTCCGCAAGGTCGTCCTGTGTAGCAATTCTTATTTCCATAGAGTGCTCTTTCTTTATACCCCCAACGGATTTCCGTTGGGGGTATATCTTTTACTTAAAATATTTTACTGCAGACTCAAACATCTTCATATCAAACTCGCCAAGAACATTCTTGTAGAGTCCGTTACCGATTCGCTCGGAGTGTCCCATCTTACCAAATACGCGACCGTCAGGAGAGGTAATTCCCTCAATAGCGCATACAGAATCATTGGGGTTATAGCGAATGTCGCTCGTAGCGTTGCCGTCAAGGTCAACATACTGAGTAGCTATCTGTCCATTTGCCGCAAGCTGATGAACAAGTTCGTCGGATGCGAGGAAGCGGCCTTCGCCATGAGAGATAGCGACAGTATAAATGTCACCGACCTCGGTAGCAGCAAGCCAAGGTGACTTGTTCGAGGCAATTCTCGTTCTTACAAGCTTTGACTGGTGTCGACCTATCGTGTTGAATGTAAGCGTCGGACAGTTCTCATCTGTGTCAATTATCTTGCCATAAGGAACAAGACCTATCTTGATAAGTGCCTGGAATCCGTTACAGATGCCGCACATAAGACCGTCGCGGTCATTAAGGAGATTATGTACGCCCTCCTTTATCTGTGCGTTACGGAAGAATGCCATAATGAACTTACCCGATCCGTCAGGCTCATCACCGCCCGAAAATCCGCCGGGAACGAATACCATCTGACTATCCTTAAGCTCATTTGCAAAGTTCTCTACGCTTCTCTGAATTCCGTCGCTCGTGAGGTTGTTGATTACGAATATCTTGGCATCAGCGCCTGCATCACGCATTACCTTCGCGGTATCAAACTCACAGTTTGTGCCTGGGAACACGGGAATAAGAACCTTAGGCTTTGCAACCTTGACTGCAGGAGCAGCTCTGTTCTCTGCCTTAAAGCTGAAGTTTTCATAGGTCTTATTCTCCGCCTTTTCAAGTGTCGGAAAAACGCCTTCAAGCTTTTCTTCATAAAGCTTATCGAGCATACATGCGCATACCAACTTGTTACCGTATACAAACTCATTAGTCTCGGTTACAACGCCTATTATCTTTCCGTCAATATCTGCATCGTTATCAACCTCAAGCAAGAAAGATCCATACGCATAGCCGAATATATCATCAAGAGTAAGTGCCTTATCAAATTCAAATCCCAGTCCGTTACCGATACACATTTTGTATATTGCCTCGGCTACTCCGCCCATTGTAGGAGTATATGCAGAATATACCTTGCCGCTTCTCATAAGAGCGGTAACCTTATTGAAAGTATCAATAAGCGAGCTTGCAACAGGAAGGTTGTCCTCGCCGTATTCGGGAGAAATCATAACTACCTTATGGCCTGCCGCCTTCATATCATTGGTAACGACCTCATCAACCTTACCTGTAGTAACAGCAAAGGAAACAAGCGTGGGAGGAACATCAAGCTTTTCAAAGGAGCCACTCATAGAGTCCTTACCGCCTATTGCCGCAATACCGAGCTCTACCTGTGCTCTGAATGCGCCGAGAAGTGCCGAGAAAGGCTTACCCCAACGAGCGCCGTCCTTCATAGGCTTCTCAAAATACTCCTGGAAGGTAAGGTAAACATCCTCGTAGGAAGCACCTGCCGCGACAAGTTTTGCAGCACTCTCAACTACGGCAAGATATGCCGAGTGATACGGAGACTTCTCTGCAATATAGGGGTTATAGCCCCAAGACATAAAGGAACAGTTATCGGTGTGCTTCTCCTCAACAGAGATCTTATGCACCATTGCCTGAATAGGCGTTCTCTGATGCTTTCCGCCGAAAGGCATAAGAACTGTACCTGCACCGATGGTTGAATCAAATCTCTCGGAAAGTCCACGCTTTGAGCAGATGTTGAGATCAGCAACAAGTGCCTTGTAGCCCTCCTCAAAGTCAGTAACGGGAGCCTTTGAATAATCTGCCGTTGCAGCAGGAGTGATCTCTATATGCTTCTCTGCACCGTTTGAGTTAAGGAACTCGCGCGAGATATCTATTATTGTCTTTCCGTTCCAGTGAACGCGAAGGCGAGGCTCCTCAGTAACTCTTGCCACAACTGTAGCCTCAAGGTTCTCGCTCTCTGCGAGAGCCATAAATCTTTCAATATTTTCCTTTTCAATTACAACAGCCATTCTTTCCTGCGACTCGGAAATCGCAAGTTCTGTGCCGTCAAGTCCCTCGTATTTCTTGGGAACTTTATTGAGATCGATGTCAAGACCATCGGCAAGCTCACCAATAGCAACTGACACACCGCCTGCACCGAAGTCGTTACATCTCTTTATCATTCTGCAAGCCTCGGCATTGCGGAAAAGACGCTGAAGCTTTCTTTCCTCGGGAGCATTTCCCTTCTGTACCTCGGCGCCGCATGTCTCAACAGAGTGAGAATCGTGTGCCTTTGAGGAACCGGTAGCTCCACCAATACCGTCACGTCCCGTACGTCCACCCAGAAGGATGACTACATCACCGTCAAGAGGACATTCACGGCGAACATTTGCCGCGGGAGCCGCCGCAATAACCGCACCGATCTCCATTCTCTTTGCCGCATATCCGGGATGATAAAGCTCGTCTACCATACCGGTTGCAAGTCCTATCTGGTTACCGTAGGACGAATATCCAGCTGCTGCGGTCTGAACTATCTTTCTCTGGGGAAGTTTACCCTTTATGGTCTCGCTTACGGGAACTGTAGGATCTGCCGCGCCCGTAACTCTCATTGCTGCGTAAACATAAGAACGTCCCGAAAGCGGGTCACGGATAGCACCGCCGATACAAGTAGCTGCACCACCGAAAGGCTCTATCTCTGTCGGGTGATTGTGTGTTTCATTCTTGAAAAGGAGCAACCATTCTTCGTCAACTCCGTCAACTGTTACCGTCATCTTAACAGTACAAGCATTGATTTCCTCCGACTCGTCAAGCTTTTTAAGCTGACCTGTCTTCTTGAGATACTTTGCCGCAAGAGTACCGATGTCCATAAGATTCTGTGGCTTGGTTCTACCAAGCTTCTCTCTTGTTGCAAGATATTCCTTGTAGGTCTTTTCAAGAAGCTCGTCTTCAAACTTTACATTGTCGATAGTTGTAAGGAACGTTGTGTGACGACAGTGGTCAGACCAATAAGTATCTATCATCTTGATTTCGGTGATAGAGGGGTCTCTCTTTTCCGATGCGAAATACGAACGGCAGAACTTGATATCATCAATATCCATAGCAAGTCCGAGCGCCTTGATAAGATTTGCAAGCTCATCGTCGCTCATACCTATAAAGCCGTCAACTGTTGCAACGCTTGTGGGGATCTCATAATCCATAGCAAGTGTTTCGGGCTTCTCAAGGCTTGCCTCACGTGCTTCCACGGGGTTGATAACGTACTTCTTGATCTCCGCTATATCAGCATCTGTAAGATCTCCGCCAAGAACGTAGACCTTTGCTGTACGAATAGTGGGTCTGTCGCCGCAGGAGATTATCTGAATGCACTGTGCGGCAGAATCGGCTCTCTGGTCAAACTGACCGGGAAGATATTCAACTGCGAATACCTTGCCGTCGCCTGCATCAAGCTCCTTTGTTGCTATATCAAGCTGGGGCTCGGAAAATACCGAAGCGATCGCATCCTCAAAAAGATTTTCAGTTATGTTTTCAGCATCATAACGGTTAAGGATACGTACCGAGGTAAGATTTTCAATTCCAAGCAGATTCTTAAGCTCAGAGCAAAGGGACATTGCCTCGTGCGCAAGCTCTTTTTTCTTTTCAACAAATATTCTGTAAACCATTTTCTAATTTTACTCCTTATATGCCGCAAGAGCTCGCTTGCCGATGTCGTGACGGTAATAAGCATTACCGAATTTGATATTTTCTACCTTATCGTAGGACTTTTTGATAGCGCCCTCAAGTGTTGTATCAATAGAGGTCACGCCAAGAACTCTGCCTCCGTTTGTGAGAAGCTTATCTCCCTCAAGCTTTGCGCCTGCTACGTATACAGAGGACTCAAGCTCCTCGGGAATGGTCATCTCATAGCCCTTTTCATAGCTTTCGGGATAACCTGCCGATGCCATAATAACACAGCAAGCATGCTTGTCGGCAAATTTTACGTCAACTTTATCAAGTGTTCCGTCGGTACATGCCTTCATGATAGTGAGAAGATCACTCTCAAGCAAAGGAAGCACTACCTGTGTCTCGGGGTCACCAAAACGGCAGTTGTACTCAATAACCTTAGGACCCTTGGGAGTTATCATAAGGCCAAAATAGAGACAACCTTTAAAGGTTCTTCCCTCTTTGTTCATTGCATCAATGGTGGGAAGGAATATCTTCTCCATACATTCGGATGCAACTTCATTTGTATAATAGGGATTAGGAGCAACAGTTCCCATACCACCTGTGTTAAGACCCTCATCGTTATCCTTGGCTCTCTTGTGATCCATAGATGAAATCATAGGAACAACTGTCTTTCCGTCTGTAAAGGAAAGCACCGATACCTCAGGACCCGTGAGGAATTCCTCAATAACGATATTATCTCCGCTTGCTCCGAACTGCTTGTCCTGCATCATCGAGATAACTGCTGCTCTTGCTTCATCTCTTGTCTGTGCAATGATAACGCCCTTACCAAGTGCAAGTCCATCTGCTTTTATAACAGTTGGAATAGGCGCTGTCTCAAGATATTTGAGCGCC
>JAZOSH010000008.1:0-3966 GCA_045656985.1 Eubacteriales bacterium
CTGGCGGAGATGGAGAGATTTGAACTCTCGCGCCGGTTATCCCGACCTACACCCTTAGCAGGGGCGCCTCTTCGGCCTCTTGAGTACATCTCCATATACTCGCGATACTACCAAAGGTATTGTTTCATTCGCTTTTGCTATTATACATCATATTTTGGTCATTGTCAAGAGGATTTGCCGATATTTTTTATTATTTGAAAGTATAATGGGAAAACCTTATCTATAAAAAACGATCCCGACGGGAAATCCGTCGGGATAAGTATTATTTTTCGTCTTTATTAAGGCTTATTACTTTTTTCTGCCATGATCTCTTGTGGCACTCGGGACACTTCATGTATCTTGTTCTGCCCATGTGCATTGACATAAAGACGCTCCCATATTTCGGCACGTATCTGTGTCCGCACTCGGCACACTCATAATAGCCTGCTGTCTGCTCTATTCTTATCATAAAGGGCGTGGCAACGAGCAAGGGAGCAAGCCCTACCAAAATTAGCACGATCCTCAGCCAATCTGCAATTTCTGCGAAGCTTGCGACAGCGCATAAAGCAAGCATTACACCTATACACGCAAATCCCATCACGATTTCCACTGACAGGAGTCTTTTGTCTGCCTTCTCTTTTGCTTTTACCATTTCAAGTAAATTCTTTTCAAGCTCTTTGTTGTAATTTTCCATTTCAATTTTCTCCCCACATAATAATTCGTTTACACTGATTGAAAGCAGGTCGCACAGCTCAAGCATTATAGACGAGTCGGGCATAGCTCTGCCCGTTTCCCACTTTGAAACTGCTCTGTCAGTGATACCTAATTTCTCGGCAAGAGTAGCCTGTGTGAAGCCCTTTGCCTTTCTTCTTTCTGCAATGAATTTTCCAATCTTTATCTGATCCATTGTCATCGTCTCCTTTCGTAATCAGTATAGCGTGTGGGGATGAAAAACACAACATACCGGTGGTAGAGTTGCGTAAAATCAACTGTAAATTGAGTTTTTACAGTTCATCCTAAATTACTTTTTTAGTCTATGTAAAGCACCTCAAAATCCATTAGCAAAATTATACAATAATTACTTTTGATTGTCAACCAAAACGCCGAAAAATATCAAAGTATATTGACAAATTTTTTATTTATGATATGCTAAAATGAGAATAACTAAAGGGGGTATTTCCTATGTATACAATTAAGAAAATAACCTCCTCTCCCATAGTTGATTTTGCGGCAGAGGAACTCAAAAAATATCTTCGTATGATGATGCCTCGTGCAGGTGAGATAGCCATAAGCTACGACCCCGACGCGACCGAAGGCTTCCGTCTTGGCGTTATGGCTGATTTCGCTCTTGACACAAGTGAGGCGGACGATATTGAGCTTGATGACATTATACATATTGACACAGATGCCGAGGGCGGTATCATCGCGGGCTCTAACGAGCGAAGCGTGCTTCTTGCCGTTTACAAATATCTCACCATTAACGGCTGCCGTTGGCTCTTCCCCGGCATTGACGGTGAGTTTATTCCCGTAAAGGCTATTGAGCCCACAAAGTATCACAAGATGGCAGACAGCCGCTACCGCGGACAGTGCAACGAGGGCGCAGAAAGCCAGCAGTGTATGATGGAGACTATCGACTTCACACCCAAGCTCGGTATGAATGTATATATGCTTGAGTGCGATATTCCCGAAAATTATTACGGCTATTACTATAACCACACTTACAATGATATGAACCGCGAGCCCGAGCCCGTGAGTGCCGAGACTGTGCTTCAGTGGAAGCGTCAGTGCGAGGTTGAAATGGCAAAGAGAGGTCTGCAGTTCCACGATATAGGTCACGGCTTTACGACGGGTCCCTTCGGCTTTGACAATCAGACAAAATACGACGACAACCACCCTCTCGTCGAAGAGATGAGAGAGCATCTTCCTCTCATAAATGGTAAGAGAGGACTTACGCACAACAGACCTTGGGATACCAACTTCTGTATGTCAAATCCGAAATCAAGAAAAATAGTTACTGACTATGTCGCAGACTACGCAGCCCTTGCCACAAACGAGGATTATTTGCATGTTTGGCTTGGTGACAGCTTCAATTTTCACTGTGAATGTGAGGAGTGTCAGAAGAAGACTCCTTCCGATTGGTATGTTATCCTTCTGAATGAGATGGACGAGGAGTTCACCCGCCGCGGTCTTACGACGCGCATTGTATTTATCGCGTATCTTGACACTATGTTCTGCGCTGAAACCGAAAAGATAAAAAATCCCAAGCGCTTTACACTTCTTTTTGCTCCCATATCAAGAAAGTATACCGAGTCAATACCCACCGTAGTATGTGACCGTACCGATCTTCCGAAATATATGAGAAACAAAAATCTCCGTCCTACCGACAAGTCAGACCTTCTTACAAGAGCAAGACAGTGGAAGGAATGGTGCGGTGTAAATGTTATCGTTTACGAGTATCATTTTTGGATAAATTACTACTTTGAGCCGACGGTTCTCAAGTATGCAAGAATTCTTCATGACGATGTTCTTGGCTATGCGGCTCACGGCTTTAAGGGCATCATTCAGGACGGCTCACAGCGTTGCTTCTTCCCGAACGGCTTGCCTTGGTTTGTTTATGCAAACACTCTCTTTGACCACTCGCTCACCTTTGAGGAGCTTCGTGATGATTATTTCTTCCACGCATACGGCGAGGATTATAAGGAGGTCATCAAGTTCTTCGAGGATCTCGGTGAGGTCATCGACCACGAGCACTGGGCAGGTGAGAAAACGACAAATCCCGCTTACGGCAACTACTTCAATCCCGAGCTCGGAGTTAAGCTCCGCAAGGTAAAGGAGATAGTTGAGGGCTTCCATCCCTTCGTAGAGGCACACAAGAATATGCCCAAGCGTCCGCAGACGGTGGCTTACAGACTTCTTTGGAGATACTTTGACTATGTAACTATGCTTTCCGAGGTAGTTCTTCTCAAGTCCTTCGGCGCGGCTGTAGAGGCGAGAAGAAAATTTGAGGAATTCAAGAAAGAATTTGGAAAATACGAGCTTGAGATAGAGAGATACCACGAGCAGGTAACGCTTCACAAGGGCTTTGATTGGAGAATTCTTAAGAAAGATGACGAAGAGCTTAACTTCGGTATATAAAAAAGAGGGGCAATGCCCCTCTTTTTGCTTTAATAATTTTCTTTCTTTATCTCAAAGTACGCTTTAGGATGCTTGCACACGGGGCAAACCTCAGGCGCAGCCGCGGCGATTACAACATGTCCGCAGTTTCTGCACTCCCACATAACAACGCCTGCCTTCTCAAATACCTGAAGAGTTTCAACATTGCGAAGAAGTGCGCGGTATCTTTCTTCATGCATTTTTTCTATTGCGGCAACTCCGCGGAACTGCTCTGCAAGGTCGTGGAAGCCCTCCTCGTCAGCCTCTTTTGCGAACTTGTCGTACATATCTGTCCACTCGTAGTTCTCACCCTCTGCTGCCGAGAGAAGATTTTCTGCTGTATCACCAATGCCGCCGAGTGCCTTGAACCAGAGCTTTGCGTGCTCCTTCTCGTTCTCGGCAGTTGCGAGGAAGAGCGCTGCTATCTGCTCATATCCCGCCTTCTTTGCAGCCGATGCAAAATATGTGTACTTATTTCTTGCCTGTGATTCTCCAGAGAATGCCTCGCGGAGATTTTTTTCTGTCTTTGTGCCTGCATACTTATTTGCCATGGTAAAATCCTCCATATAAAATATTTATATTTTGATTATATCATTCCCCTAACTTCTTGTCAATATAACATAGTTATACTTTTTATTTAATTACGCCATCGTATTTTCCATTTTAAATTTTGATTTGTCGAGCAGTTAGTTGACGAGAGAAATTATCCAAAACCCTTTTTGAAAAAAGGGTTCTGGACTCCCAAAAACTTTCAATATAAAGGCATAGCTCCCGCAGCCCTTGCTCCGCCCTCGCGTGCTCACAACGGGCATAAACGAATATTGTCAGCACAAG
>JAZOSH010000009.1:0-3424 GCA_045656985.1 Eubacteriales bacterium
TCGAAGTTCGAGTTCTGCTTTATCACCGACTTCCCGATGTACGGACTTAACGAGGAGACGGGTGCAATTGAGTTCACTCATAACCCCTTCTCAATGCCACAGGGCGAGATGGAGGCGCTCCTTAACAAAGATCCGCTTGACATTCTCGCATATCAGTATGATATCGTTTGCAACGGCGTTGAGCTTTCCTCTGGTGCGGTTCGTAACCACCGCCCCGACATTATGGAAAAGGCATTCGAGATCGCGGGATATACTAAAGAGGACATTGAGAAGAAGTTCTCGGCTCTCTACAATGCGTTCCACTACGGTGCGCCCCCTCACGCAGGTATGGCGCCCGGACTTGACAGAATGGTAATGCTTCTGTCCGAGGAGGAGAGCATAAGAGAGGTTGTTGCATTCCCGATGAACGGAAACGCGCAGGATATGCTTCTCGGCGCGCCCGGTACGGTTACAGAGCAACAGCTTCGTGAGGTACACATAAAACTCAGATAATCTTATAGGAGATTTTTTATGTCAAAGAACACACTTGATATGTATGAACCCATGGCAAAGCTCGCCCTTGAGGGCGAGGAGCGCGCGTGGGCAGAGGATATAATTGAACGACTTGAGAAGGAATTCGATGCCTTTGAGTCGATCGACACCGAGGGTGTTGAACCCATGGTAACGGTGCTCGAGCTTACGAATGTTCTTCGTGAGGATGTAAGCGAGCAGATAGTCTCTCGTGAGACACTTCTCGAGAATGCGCCCGCAGAGTACGACGGATATTTTGAAGTTCCGCGTACCATTGAATAAGGGGGTGCTGATATGAAATTTATGATGGAAAGCTGCATTATGGTAAAGGATACCGTGTGCGACGGCGGAATGAAAATGCTTGAGGGATTCAAGTCTCCCCTCAGCGCCACCGCATACGATAAATGCACCGATGCAGGATATGAATTTATAGGCCTTGTAACTCCCTTTGAGTACGGCATTGACAACCTTTTTGATGCCGATAGCTCAACTGATGATGTAATTGACGCCGTAAAGAGTGGCAAGTGCGATTTTGCGCTCTGCCGTGATGTATTTGGGCGTATCGTCCGTGCAGCTGCCGAGAACGGTCTTGTATTCGCCGAGGGCGCATACGGAACTGTCTCCCGCTTCGGTCTTATGCAGGCTGTGTCGTCTACCGATAGAGTAGGTGTGCTTTGCCGCGATGTAGATACCGCCGCAAAGGTGCTCTCGGTCATATCGGGACACGACGAAAAGGACGGATCTATGCTCAATGAGAAGGAGTATAGCTACACCGCAGACTTTGACGGAGCACCCAAGGTAGCAACCGCCGAGACCGCCGATATGAAGTATATAAAGACGCTTGAAGCGGTATATTACTGCCTTGCGTCCGCCGAAATATGCAACAACACCAATCGCTATGACGGTGTAAAGTTCGGTCACAGAGCCGATGATATAAATGGCGTGAACGATCTCTATGTAAAGTCGCGTAGCGAGGGCTTTGCGAAGGACATGAAGATAGCATCTATCGTTGGTTGTATGGTGCTCGCACAGGGTAACTATGAGAAGTGGTACTATAAGGCAATGCAGATCCGTCGACTTGCCGCTGAGCATTACACAAAGATACTCACCGACTTCGACGTGCTCGTGATGCCTACTGAGTGCGACCTTGTTGATAAGTTTGGTCAGATGCGCCTTTACGCGCTCGCAAAGCTTTGCGGATTTGCATCGGTAACTGCTACGTACAACGGCAGACCTTCGCAGATCATAGCCAAGAGAGGCAATGAGAATGCAATGTTCAAGGTAGCAAAGGAGGGCAAGTGATGAAGGAATACGAAATCGTAATGGGACTTGAGGTCCACGTTGAGCTTGCCACAAAATCAAAGCTTTTCTGCTCCTGCAGCGCAGAATTCGGTGCTGATGCAAACGAGCACGTTTGCCCTGCTTGCGCAGGTATGCCCGGTATGCTTCCTGTTGCAAACAAGAAGGCAATAGAGTACGGAATTGCGGCGTCTCTTGTTACGAATAGCAAGATAACACCCGTGATAAGTTTTGATAAGAAGAATTATTTTTACCCCGACCTATCGTGCGGATACCAGACCACACAGCTCTATGCGCCTATCTGTAAGGACGGATGGGTAGAGATAGAGACGAGCGAGGGTAAAAAGAAGATAACCCTTAAGCAGATACACATAGAGGAGGATGCGGGCAAGCTCGTGCATTCGCACGGAGTATCCCTCGTTGATTACAACAGATGTAGTGTACCTCTCGTTGAGATAGTAAGTAACCCCGATTTCAGAAGTGCAGAGGAGGTAATTGCATATCTTGAAAAGCTCAAGGCGCTCCTTTCCTTTGCGGGTGTTTCCGACTGTAAGATGCAGGAGGGCTCTATGCGCTGCGATGTAAATCTTTCGGTGCGTGAAAAGGGAACAGATACGCTCGGTACCCGTACCGAGATGAAGAATATCAACTCCTTGAGTGCCATTGAGCGCGCTATTGCGTACGAGGCAGAGAGACATATTGAGGCGCTTGAGACGGGCTGTGAGGAGCTAGTTCAGGAGACTCGCCGTTGGGATGACGGTGCTGGTATGACCTTCTCAATGAGAAGCAAGGAGAACGCTACCGACTACCGTTATTTCCCGAGTTGTGATATCATGCCTATCGTGATATCCGACGAGTGGATAGAGAAGGTGCGCGAGAGCCTTCCCGAGAGTGCGCATGTAAAATACGCGCGTATGACGGGCGAGCTCGGAATTTCCGAGACCGATGCCAAGATAATCACAAGAAGTAAGCGTCTTTGCGATATCTTCGATGCGCTTATGGCTCACGAGCTTTCTGCCAAGGATATTGTAAATTGGATCGTCACCGAGCTTCTCTCACTTGAGATGGAAGCAAACAAGTCCTACGATGACATCGAGATAGACTGTGACAAGCTCGCAGCGCTTATCGGACTTGTAAACCGCAAGGAGATCAACCGCGGTGTTGCAAAGAAGATACTTGCGCTCATCTATAAAGAGGGAATCGATCCCGTGGCATATGTCAAGGAGAACGATCTCGGTATGGTAAGCGACACGGGTGCGATAGAGACGGCGATCGCTGAGCTTATAGCAGAGAACCCCGATTCGCTCAGACAATATAAAGAGGGTAACCAAAAGGTCTTCACCTTCTTCTTCGGCAAGACGATGAAGAAGATGGCAGGCAAGGCAGACCCCGCCGTCATCCGCGAGGTGCTCACAAAGGCACTCGACGAGGCATAAAAAATGGAGGACGAAAGTCCTCCATTTTTGTTTTAGAAATTAAAATATTTTTTTGCGTTATAGTAGCAGACGCCTTGAACTATGGTTTTGAGTGTATCGTAATCCTCGGGGTACTCGCCCTTTGTAACCATGTCACCAAGGAGATTGCAGAAAATTCTTCTGAAATACTCGTGGCGGGG
>JAZOSH010000010.1:0-16774 GCA_045656985.1 Eubacteriales bacterium
TTCAATACAAAAGGTATAGCTCCCGCTGATCTTGCTCCGCCCTTGCGTGCTCACAACGGTCATAAACGAATATTGTCTGCACAAGTCCAAAGACAGGAGAGTTTTTGCCAAGCTTTTTGCAAAAAGCTTGCCGCCGGAGGCTCGCGTCCTCCCCGATAAACCAAAATTTGAAATTTTATCATAATAAAACGAACAGCCCTCAGGCTGTTCGTTTTATTTTATATATTCTTTATCGCCTCAAGGACAAGACGCGCATTCTTCTCGGCAGCTGATGCCACAAAGGTCATATAATCAACTCCCGAGGTGCCGTCCGCTTTGTCGGAGACCGCGCGCACGACACAGAAAGGAATGTTATTAACATAACACACCTGTCCTATTGCCGCACCCTCCATCTCACACACAAGTGCCGAAAAAGCATCGGAGATCTTCTTTTTATTCTCTGCACCCGCTATAAAGCGGTCGCCTGAAGCAACAATGCCCGAAAGACATCTGTAGCCAAGCTTCTCTGCCGCGCCGATAACGGTGTCTGCCGTCTTTTTGTCGGCAGGTATCTCAATGATGTTTATTCCCGAAATAAGTCCCACAGGGTCACCTATTGCCGAGGTATCCATATCGTGCTGAACAACTGTGCTTGACACCGCGATGTCGCCTATCTCAAGCTCATCGGAGATAGCACCGCCGACACCCGTGTTTATAATAAGAGACACACCGTACTCAAGTATCATCGTTTGCGCGCATATTGCCGCAAAGACCTTACCAATGCCGCATTTTGCAACTACAACATTTTTATTTTCTATCTTTCCGCTAAAGAAATCTATTCCGCTGGCCGTTCTCTTCTCTCTTCCCTCTATCCTTGATATGAGAAGCTCGACCTCGGTCTGCATTGCACCGATAATTCCTATCATTAGAGCACCACCTTATACTTAAAATCGTTCTCTCTCGCCTCAAGAATGGCGAGAAATCTCTCTGCCTCACGCTTTGCAGCCGCAAGTGAAAGCCCCCTGAAATTTCCGCACTGCTTGCGCGTAGCGCCAAACATCTTGCCGTCATGCTCGGCTATATTCCTGAGTGCCTTCTTGACCTCGGTGAGCACCACCGCATTGTCGGCATCTCTGACGAGCAAATAAAAGCCTGTACGACAGCCCATCGGCCCAAAATATATGACACTTTCGCCAATATCGGAATTTCTTATATAGGTGGCAAACATATGCTCAAGCGAATGCATTGTAAGGTTGTCCATATAGTCACCGCAGTTCGGACGGCGGGTACGCATATCATAGGTAGTCACATCTCCGTCAATGCGCGAGACATATATTCCCTCATCTATAAAATCGTGGTCGACTGTAAAGCTTTGTATTGTCTTCATTTTCTTGTCTCTGCCTCTTTCTTTGAAAATTCACATCCGCAAAAATCCTGTCGGTAGAGATCATACTCACGCGACAGCTCGCAAGAACGCTTGTAGCCGTTTTTCTTTTTGAAATCGGAATAAAGATAGCGCACTCCGTACTCCTTTTCGAGTTCAGCGCCTATCGCATTGAGCCATTCTGTGCGTTTGTAGGGGCTTATTGAGAGTGTGGTACAGAAATAGTCATATCCGCCCTCTCGCGCCTCCTCAGCGGTTTTTTTGAGCCGTAGGCGGTAGCAAACGGCACACCTTGCCTCGCCCTCGCGAAGCTCCTCCATTCCCTTCACCGCACCGTAAAAGACTTCAGGCTCATAGTTCGCCACGATGACACGCGGTATTGCCTCAAGCGGTAGCTCACGAGAGAGTCGCTCAAGCTCCCGTGCACGAAAATCGTGCTCCTCTGCGGGCGATATATTCGGGTTGTAGAAAAAGAGCGTTATCTCAAAATACCGCGAGAGATATTCAAGCACATAGCTTGAGCAGGGCGCGCAGCAGGCATGCAAAAGCAGCCTCGGTCTTTGTCCCGAGGCAGATATTTTCTCTATCTCCCTGTCAAGCATAAGCTGGTAATTTTTCTTTTCCATTACATAAACTCATTCAATATATATTTTCCGTTTTGACTTACAAGAAGGCGTCTTCCGCCTATCTTGCTTGCTTTGCGGTTTATGGCGGCAATATGCACTGCCACGCGGCGTCTGTCGGGCTTTCGCCTATTTGCGATAAGCTCTGCGAGCTCATGCGAGGTAAGGCCTGACGGCTCAATAGCGCAAGACGAAAGTATCTTGTATTCATTCGGTGTCAGCATAAGCGAGTAGCCGAGAAGATAGCCCTCACACATAGCACGGTCGAGTAAAAGATGCTTATATTCGTGCATTACGAAAGCCTCAAGGTCTCACCCGACTTTATCGAATAATCCTTACCGTCTACGGTGAAGAAAATCTCGTAAAGCGTGGGGTTATATATAATATTGCTGTCTGCGCTGAAGACAAGCGACTCATAAGCGCGGGTATATTCGCGTATCTCGCCGTTCGTGGCATACCAAATATCATCTCTGCCCGAAAATGCCTCGCACACCCTCTCAAGATGCTCCCAATTGTTTTTAAGGTCAAATTCGTAGCTGTGACCCCACATATAGAAAAGGCGGGGCAGACGGCGCGAACAGTAAATTGCCGAAACATCAAGATTTACAAACTTTTCAATATACTCAAAAATTTCAGGATTATCGTGGTGAGCCGTAGGCATCCACGCATACCAATCGGAGGGCATGCTGAAGGAATCGTTGTCACCCGAAAGTGTACGCGCATAGGTAATATCAAGCTCACGAAGATAATTTCTTATCCCCTCATAATCGGTACCCGTAACAAAGCTCGTAATACCCGTGTCAGGATATGCCATTCCGCGAATTATAATACCAAGCTCGCGCTCAAGCTCAAGGCGACACTCAAGAACATCGCGAATACCCTCAACAGTGCGGGTATGTCCGGGTGCTCTGTGATAAGAGCCGTGAACTGCGACCTCATGACCGCGCGCGAGGATATATTTCTCAATCTCCTCTTTGCCGATACCCTCTTTTGAATGACAGTCCTTGCCATTAAGATTGAATGTACACTTGATACCGTACCTTGTAATTATATCGGAGAAGCGCATATCCTGCGTCACTCCGTCGTCATAAGAGAGCGTGAGCGCCTTTGCTCTGCCCCCGGGGAAACGCATAAACATATATCGCATTGTTCCACCGCCTTTCATTTGAATTTATTGTAGCATAAATTACAGAGAAAATCAAGAGAAATATTGCGGGAGGGCGGACCCCCTCCTCTACAAATACCGGTTATTTTGCAAAAATTCTTTACAATTCCAACTTCTTATGTTATACTTAAAAATACCAAACAAATCCAATATTTTATGTAGTTCCTTTACATACCCATTTGTGTTATGTTGAATGAATTTGTTAGGCCACAATCTGAGCTATGTGCTTTTCGGTGCGTATAGCCTCGGTTGTACGCACTTTTTTATTTTAGGAGGAATCAATATGGACCGCATGTATCAAGAGATCGGAAAAAAGATCAAACAATTAGCCAAAGCAACATTTATAGTTGAAGCCATCGGAGCAATTATTACCGGTTTTGTCTTATTAGTAGACTGGGGAATTGAAGATGGCTGGTGGGCACTGCTTATTATTGTCTGCGGTCCCATTGTTGCATGGGTATCTTCGTGGTTGTTGTATGGTTTTGGTGAACTGATTGACACAAATTGTGAAACAACGACAATTTTACATAAGATCGAAAGCATGATGATACTTTCTAAAGCTCATATGCAAAAGCATGATAAGGCCATGGAAGAGGAAAGAAAAGGGCAAGCAAAGCATGCTGCAAAAAAACCTCAAAAAGAACCTGAAGAGACGGTAAAGGAAAAGGTTGAAGAGCCAACCCAAGAGCCCAAAGTAACCGAAAAGGCGCTCAAGGTTGTTTGCCCTAAATGTAAGGAAGACTTAACATTTATGGAATTCGCAAAAAACGATTCCGCACTGTGCCCTTTCTGTTCGTTTGAATTCACTGTTGAATAATCGTGCACTGTTATACATAAAACGGCAGAGGAAATTTTCCTCTGCCGTTTTCTTATTTTATTTCACAACGATATTTACTATCTTATTGGGTACCGAGATCTCCTTGATGATCGTCTTGCCCTCAATCGCCGCCGCGACGCGCTCGTCTGCCTTTGCAGTCGCTATTGCCGCATCCTTATCGCAATTAAGGGGAAGCATTACAGTTCCCTTGAGTTTTCCGTTGACCTGAACTGCCACTTCAACGGTGTCGTCAACCGTCTTTGCGGGATCATAGGTAGGCCAAGGCTCGTATGCGATGGTCTCGCTGTGACCGAGCACCTCCCACATCTCCTCGCAAATATGAGGACAGATGGGCGAGAGCATCTTTACAAATCCCTCTGCGTACTCTCTTGAGCACTTGCCCTCCTTGTAAACAGCATTTACGAATATCATCATCTGCGAGATAGCTGTATTAAAACCAAGTGCCTCAAAATCTTCGGTTATCTTCTTTACGCTCTTGTGGTATATCTTCTCAAGCTCAGGTGTAGCGCCGTCAACAATGTTCTCTGCCTCGGTAAAGAAGCTCCAAACGCGGTTAAGGAACTTTCTCGCTCCCTCAACGCCCGCATCGCTCCAAGGCTTTGAGACCTCAAGCGGGCCCATGAACATCTCGTAAAGGCGAAGTGTATCAGCACCGTAATCTCTTACAACATCGCTGGGATTTACAACGAACTCGGGGAATCTCTTACCCATCTTGATGCCGTTAGCACCAAGTATCATTCCCTGATGCACGAGCTTCTTAAAGGGCTCCTTGGTGGGCACGAGTCCCTTGTCATAAAGATATCTGTTCCAGATTCTTGAATACATAAGGTGTCCTACTGCGTGCTCGGGACCGCCTATATAGAGGTCAACGGGCATCCAGTGCACAAGAAGTCTCTTGTCAGCAAACTCCTTATCGTTCTTGGGGTCGATATAGCGCAGGAAGTACCACGAGGAGCCTGCAGAGCCGGGCATGGTAGAGGTCTCTCTCTTGCCCTTCACGCCGTCCTTCTCATAATTCTTCCACTCGGTAGCATTCTCAAGAGGTGCTTTTCCGCCAACACCCTTGTAATTCTCAAGCTCGGGGAGGATAAGAGGAAGCTCCTCGTCGGCAAGAACATGTATCTTGCCATCCTCACAGTGAACTATCGGAACGGGCTCACCCCAGTAACGCTGTCTTGCGAATATCCACTCTCTGAAATGATAGTTGACTGTTCTCTTTGCAACGCCAAGCTTCTCAAGCTTTGCAGTAATTGCTTCCTTTGCTTCCTCAACAGTAAGGCCTGTGAACTCCTCGGAATTGATGAGCTTATATCCCTTGCCGAGATAGTCCTGCTTCTCAAACGCCTTGCCAGAAACATCAACATGACCGAGCTTCTCATCTCCGTCAATGACCTGTATCATATCAATGTTATGTGCGATAGCGTACTCAAAGTCACGCTGATCGTGAGAAGGAACAGCCATAACCGCGCCTGTGCCGTAGCTTGCAAGCACGAAGTCACCGATGAACATTCTGACCTCTTTGCCGTTTACGGGGTTGATACAGCTTACACCCTTGAGCTCACAACCCGACTTTGTCTTGTTGAGCTCGGTGCGGTCCATATCGTTCTTCTTGAGGGTCTCTGCTATGTAAGCCTCAACCTCTTCCTTGTTCTCTATTCTGGGCATGAGCTTCTTAACTATTTCTCCGTCGGGAGCGAGCACCATAAAGGTGATACCATAGATAGTCTCAATACAAGTTGTGAATATCGAGAACTCACCACCGTCGACGATATCAAACTTAACTTCAACACCCGTCGATTTGCCTATCCAGTTCTTCTGCATAAGCTTTGTGGACTCGGGCCAATCAATCTCCTCAAGTCCTTCAAGCAGCTTTTCTGCGAATGCAGGCTGGTCAATGACCCACTGCTTCATATTCTTTCTTATTACGGGATAGCCGCCACGCTCGGATTTGCCGTCAATTACCTCGTCGTTTGAGAGCACTGTGCCGAGCTCCTCACACCAGTTAACGGGCATATCAATATACTGTGCATATCCGTCAAGGTAGAGTTGCTTGAATATCCACTGTGTCCACTTGTAAAAGTCGGGATCACTCGTAGCAATCACCTTTGACCAGTCATAGTCAAAGCCGAGCTCTGTGAGCTGCTTTGAGAAGGTCTTTATATTCGCCTGTGTAAATCCGCTCGGGTGATTGCCCGTTGTTACAGCATACTGCTCTGCGGGGAGACCGAAGGAGTCATATCCCATGGGGTGAAGGACATTGTAGCCCTGCATCCTCTTCATACGCGATACTATATCGGTTGCAGTATAGCCCTCGGGGTGACCTGCGTGAAGCCCCACGCCCGACGGATACGGGAACATATCAAGCACATAATATTTAGGCTTTGAGAAGTCCCACACATCTGTCTTAAAGGTCTCGTGCTTCTCCCAATACGCCTGCCACTTTTTTTCAATTTCGGCATGATTATACTTCATTTTGTCTATCCTCTGAATCAATTATTTTTATAATTTATAAAGCTTTTCAAGGTTATAAAACTCTCTTGCCTCGCGTGTGAATACATGCACGAGCACATGGCTGTAGTCCATAACTATCCACGCATTGTTGTCCTTGCCCTCAACATGGTAAGGAAGAAGTCCGCGGAGACCTGTCTTATATTCAACCTCGTCAACGAGTGCCTTGATGTGTGTTGAGGTATTACCGCTGCAGATTACGAAATATTCCGCAATTACTGTCTTATCTCCGACCTCGAGCACCTCAATGTCAAAGCCCTTTTTGGAGTCAAGTATCTCTGCGATCGCCTCTGCAAGCTCCTTTGCCTCGGCATTCTCAAGCGAGGTAAGCTCCTCTGCTTTAAGCATTTCATTTTCGTTCATAATTTTTCCTTCCGTCTTTACACTTTTCGGTTTATATTAAATATTATTTTAATCCATTACATCTCTTTTGTCAAGCACAATCTACTTTTGCGCAATATCAAGCCCACCGCCAAGTATATCATCGGCGGTATAGACCGAATAGGGGGCATAGCTCTCATATATGCGTCGGAATTCGCTATAGCTCTCATTAAGAAACAGGTGCAATGAGTCAAAGCTCTCACTGTCTCCGTATCCCCCGAAATATCTACCAAGCAGTTCTATTGTTGCAGGGCGTGAGATAACATAATAAGACGCCCCGCTCTGTGTTGCCACCGCATCTTCGCCCGCAAGGGTGATAAAGCGGATATTTTTCTCATCAACCGATCCCACCGCACCAAGCAGCTCTGCCGCATCGGTGACGGTCGCATTGGTTCTCACCTCATCAAGCATACGCAGCACAAGCAGAGAAAGCTCTGCGGGCGTAAGCTCATTTTTTACCTTTCTTGCAAGCGAAGCAAGAAATATCTTCTGTGCATCTATCCTTCCTATATCTCCGCGCAGATAGCCCGAGCGATAACGCACAAATTCCCGTGCTGCCTTGCCGTCAAGTAAATTTTTGCCCTTTTTTATATGGATCGAAAGATCTTGCGCGGGGTCCTCATAATCCATATCGAAGGGAACATCCACCTCAACACCGCCAAGTCCGTCCACAAGCTCCTCGAGGGCATCAAGCTCAAGAGTAACATATCGGTCTATCGGCACACACAATGCTTGCGAGAGAAAATCACACAGTGCTCTCTCACCACCGAGCATTGCGAGTGCTCCGTTGAGCTTTCTGTAGCTTGTCTTGGCATATTCAGCATAGGTATCTCGCGGAAGCTGAAGCACATTCACACATTCCTCGCCCGCATCGTATGAAACAAGCATCATCACATCACCAAGCCCCGACGCCGTATCCTTCCCTACAACGAGGAAATTATATCTATTGCGTCCCGAGAGTGCCTCGGTACTACTTCTATCGTCAGTCTCGTCGCCGTCAGAGAAGGCCCCCTTGACGATAAAAATAACGCCGAGAGCAAGTATGAGTGAAATAGCTATACAAACTGTGACCTTTAAGGATCTTTTCATGATTTGGGATCTCCATAATTAAATTTTTATGTAAGATCCCGCGCGTCTTATCTTCCGCTTCCCTTTTGAGAAAGAGCAACTATAAGGTCATTGCGCGCCCTTGTAGTATCATCACTGATAACTGATCCATTTTCTATAAGTCCCGAAATGGTCATATCAAAGGAAAGCACAAGTGTTTTGTCAAGATGACAAAGTCTCTCACTCTCGCTCATCCTCTCAGGGGACGCCGAGAAGAAATAGTCACGCAAAATAACGCAATCCTCAAATTTTCTTGACATATCTATATAGTCGGCGAGGTATATGAGCTTTTCGGCAAGCGTCATACCCGCGCGCCCCGTTGTATGCCAGCGTACCGCCGAGATGACAGTCTCCGACGCAAGCTCGGGATAGAGCTCCGGAATAAGCACCGCCGCACTACGCGCGTGGAAGGTCTTTTCGGCAAGTAGGTCAGCATCAAGGAGCTCCACCGAGTATTTTGAAAATACCGCAAGATGCTCCTCCCTTGAATATTCCTTTGTAAGGTCATGAAGAAGCGCCGCCGCGCGCAAGGCATCGCACTCCTGTGGAGCATAAAGCTTTGCAAGCCGCACCGCCATTTTCTCTACCTCAAGGGTATGAAAATATCTTTTCTGCGACATTTTCTCCTCAAGCGAGGCACGAAGAGCATCAAGTCTTTCGTTGGGAGTAATTCTATCCATAGCTCACCTCAAAGATAAAGTCTGTGTTCTCTTATATATTGCTCCACTGCGGGTGTGACCATACCCGAAATATCTTTATTTTTTTTGACAGCGGCACGCACATCGGTAGAGGAAAGCTCTATCGGCTCAAGAAGCACCTTGCGGAACATTACACCGTATTTTTCGTAATATTCGCCAAGCTTCGCGATTATCCGTCCGTCAAGAAGGGCATCCTTCTCTCTTCTCACATAGGTAGGATAACAGAGCTTGAGTATATCCTCAAAGCGATACCACTTATCAAAGGAGAGCACCATATCTGTGCCGCAAAGAAGAAAGAGTCTTGTGTTGGGTGCCTCAAGTGCCTTGAGCGTGTCATAGGTGTAGCTCTTTCCACCGCGCCTTATCTCAATATCAGAGATGATCACTCCGTCAATGCCCTCAAAGGCAAGCTCACACATACGAAGTCTGTGCACGGGGTCATCGCTCTCGTCTATCTGCTTGTGGGGCGGTATCGCCGTGGGGATTATGAAAAGATAATCAAGCTTCATCTGCTCCATAAACGCCTTTGCCGCCGCTACATGTCCTATATGCACCGGTGCAAAGGTGCCGCCGTATATTCCAACGCGGTTATGATCCATATAATCCTCCGGCCCTTAAAGCTCTATGCGCTTATTTTTCTCCGACTCGCGGTAGAGTATTATTTTTTTACCTATAACTCCGGCAACCTCAGCTCCCGTTGCCTCTGCAAGTGTTTCTGCCGCCTCACGCACATCCTCGCTTGAGTTCTCAAGCACCGAAAGCTTGATAAGCTCGCGCGCTTCAAGCGCGTCCGACACCGTCTTTATAAGATTTTCGCTGATACCGCCCTTGCCTATCTGCATTATGGTAGGCTCGGTTGTTGCGAGTGAGCGCAGATACGCTCTCTGTTTTGATGTAAGCATATTTTTATCCTTTTACCTTATTTACTAAAAATTCAGCAAGCATTCTCATTGCCTTGCCTCTGTGACTGATGGAGTTCTTCTCCTCCGCCGTCATCTCGGCGTAGGTCTTGTCCATGGGCTCGTAATAAAAGAGTGGATCATAGCCAAAGCCGCCCTCACCGCGATACTCGTCAAGTATCACGCCCTCGGTCTCACCGCGGAAAAAGTGTCCTTCATTCAATCTATCGGGAAAAACGCAGGCGACTACCGACACAAATTTCGCGCTTTTGTCTGCCTTGTTGGCAAGATTTTCAAGAAGATACGCGTTATTCGCCTCGTCATCTCCGTGCTCGCCCGCATATCTTGCCGAATATACTCCTGGCGCGCCGTCAAGCGCGTTTACTGCGAGTCCTGAGTCATCACCGATTCCGATATATCCGCTCTTTGCGGCAGTATATGCCTTGATATAGGCGTTTTCCTCAAAGGTCGCGCCGTTCTCCTCTATTTCACCGAAAATTCCAACATCGTCAAGAGAAAGTATCTCGATGTCGGGAATATTTTCGGACAGAAGCTCGCGGAGCTCCTTTATTTTTTTTGTGTTACGCGATGCAAGTACTATTTTCATAACTTTCCTCACTCAAAGAGCGCCGTAACAAACTCCTCGGCGTCAAACTCCTGCATATCGTCTATCTTCTCGCCAACGCCAATGAATTTGACGGGTATTGAAAGCTCGCGCTTGATGGAAAGCACGATGCCACCCTTTGCGGTTCCGTCAAGCTTGTTGAGAACAAGTCCCGTGATGGCCGCCGCGTTCTTGAATTCCTTTGCCTGAAGCACTGCATTCTGCCCCGTGGTCGCATCAAGGACAAGAAGATTCTCGCGCGAAGAATCGGGCAATTCCCTCTCAATTACTCTGTTTATCTTTGCAAGCTCATTCATAAGATTGACCTTGTTATGAAGTCTGCCTGCCGTATCAACTATAAGCACATCAGCGCCCTTGCGCTTGGCGTAAGCTATCGCGTCAAAGACGACCGCTGCGGGGTCACTTCCCTCGTTCTGCTTTACTATGTCGGCTCCCGAACGCTCACACCAGACCGCAAGCTGGTCAATAGCCGCCGCGCGGAAGGTGTCTGCCGCCGCTACAACGACCTTTTTGCCCTCTGCAATAAGTCGGTTTGAAATCTTTCCGATAGAGGTGGTCTTACCCGCGCCGTTGACACCGATAACAAGTATCACCGAGGGAGTGGTATCAAGCTTCAGAGGCTCGCCCTCTCCTATCATATCGGTGAGTATCTCCTTGAGAGCCTCTGTGACCTGCTCCTTTTCCTTGAGCCTGCCATCCTTTATCCTGTCACGAAGCTCCTCTATTATATCCTCGGTAGCGCCGACTCCGACATCCGAGCATATAAGAAGCTCCTCAAGCTCCTCAAGAAGCTCCTCGTCAACCTTGACGAATGCCTTGAGCATATTATCTACCTGACCGAATATTGCGTTTTTAGTTTTGGCAAGTCCGCTTTTCAGCTTATCCAAAAATGCCATCCCAATCGTCTCCCTTTTTCTTCTGAATATCGTTGATGTTAAGCTCAAGCACCTTTGAGATTCCTCTCTCGGGCATGGTAACACCGTAAAGTCTGTTTGCCGCCTCCATTGTGCCTCGGCGGTGTGTTATAAGCACGAACTGCGTTGCACTTGAATAGCGCTTTATGTACTCCGCAAAGCGCGCGACATTGACCTCGTCAAGCGCCGCCTCTATCTCGTCAAGGATACAGAAGGGCGTGGGATTTACCTTGATTATCGCGAAGAAGAGCGCGATAGCGATAAATGCCTGTTCACCGCCCGAAAGCTGTACCATATTCTTGATTATCTTTCCGGGAGGTGCCGCCTTTATTTCAATTCCGCTTTCAAGCACATTCTCGGGGTCGGTAAGAGACAGCTCTGCCGAGCCACCGCCAAAGAGCTCCTTGAATACGGCATTGAAGTTTTCGTTGATGAGATTGAAGGTGTCGCTGAATGCCTCCTTCATCTCCTCCTCAAGCTGTGAAATGATACCGAGAAGGTCCTCTCTTGACGCATTGAGGTCATCAAGCTGTGCCTTCATATAGTCGTATCTTTCCTTTATCTCCTTGTACTTGTTGACTGCGTCAAGGTCTACATTTCCTATAGCACGGAGCTTGTTGCGACACTCTGTCTGCTTTGCCGCAGCCTCACCGCGTGTCTCGGGAGTAAGAGCCTCATAGCCAAGAGCAAGTGCGTCGCTTCTTGTCATCTCGTGCTCATCCCAGAGCCTTGAAGCAAGCTTATCCTGCTCTGCGCGCAGTGCCTCAAGCTTATGCTCGCATCTTGCGAATTCCTGAACGATAAGCTCCTTTGCCGCCATTTTCTCGCGTATCTTGGCGTTTACCTCGTTGAGCTTACGCTCAAACTCATATCCACCCTCCTCGACCTCGGCACGCTTTGCGTTGAGCTCTGCAAGCTTCTTCTCAAGCTCAGCATAGCTCTGTCTATTTGCGCTCTGTGCCGCGCGAAGCTCCTCAATTCTTCTGCGAAGCTCTTCTGCGCGGGCTATCTGCGCATCGCGCTCCTCACAGAATCTTGTACTGCGAGCACCCGACTGCTCAAGCATAGCAAGTCCTGTCTCAATATCCTTTTGAGTCTCGCTGATGCCGATATAAAGCTCAGTCATGCGTCTGTCAGCCGCCTCACGGCGTTCTGCCGCCGCATGTCTCTCAACATCCTTTTTGGCTCTGACCGCTTGTATCTCCTCTATCTGCTTTGCTATCTCGCCCTCGCGAGCGGCATAGCTCTTTATATCGTCATCGTATTTTGAATAGGTCTCAAGCATCTCACCGTAATCGGCACGGAGTCTCTCAATAAGCGTTTTTGATGCATCAAGCCTTGCCATAAGCTCGGAGAGCTTCTTTGTCTCGGCACCCATAAGTATGGCGATTATCTTCTTCTTGTCCTCTGCCGACTCACGCTGACCCTCAAGCTCGGATATTCTGCCTTCCTTCTCGGCAAGCGCCGCCTCGTTGGACTCTATCTCGCGCTTTATCTCGGAAAGCTCACCCTCAAGTCTCTTTATCTCTGCAGTTCTGCCAAGGATATTTCCGTTCTTCTTGAGTGAGCCGCCCGTGAAGGAGCCGCCGACATTTATCTGCTGACCATCAAGCGTTACAGCCTTTACCTTAAAGCCAAGGCTTCTCGCCATCTCGGTGGCATTATCTATTGTGTCAAAGACCACTGTTCTTCCAAGCAGGCTTGAAAGCACATTATCAAATTTCGCATCGCTTGTAACAAGCTCGTCGGCAACAGCGATGTATCCCCTGAAGCCCGACGCCTCCTTCATCTCGGGAGTCACACTCTGCGGCTTCATTGACGAAAGTGGGAAGAAGGTAGCTCTACCCGCCTCTGCGTGCTTGAGGGCAAACATTGCCGCCTTTGCGACCTTCTCATCCTCAACAACGATGTGCTGAAGGTTTGCCGCAAGTGCCGTTTCTATCGCATTTACATATTTATCATCAACCGAAATGAGCTGGGAAAGCGGACCGTATATCTTTCCGCACTTAACACCGTGCTTATCGGTTATCTCGCCCTCGGAATATTTCTTCATTACGAAGCGCACGCTTCCCGAATATCCCTCAAACTGTGCCTCCATGGCGCGGATGGTGTCTATTCTCTGCTTGAGGCTATCGCGTGCTATCTTGCGTGCGGTGAGGGTCTCGTTTGCCTCATGTCTTTCAAGGTAAAGTCCGGCAAGCTCTGCCTCGCAGCTCTTTATCGTCTCATCACACTCGGAGCTGCTTGTCTCATAGCCCTTGACCTCCTTTTCAAGGGAGGCTATGCCGACCTCCATCTCTGCCGCATCCTTCTCATATCCGCTTATTTCGGCAAGCATAGCAGTATGCTTGTCTGTATCGGAAATACGGGCCTTCTCAATTACAGAAACTCTCGCCTTGATGTCTACCGACTCCGACTCAAGCACATGTATATCGTCAAGCGCGCGTGCTATCTCAAATTCAAGCTCGCGCTCGCACTCCGCTTCCCTTCCTCGCTCCTTCTCGGCAGTGGCGTGCTCTGCCCTTCTTGTAAGAAGAAGTGCTTCAAGCTCGGCATTCTTTACCTTCTGTGCTGCAGCCACCTCTGCCTCATCGTCAACCGACTTCTGGGCAGATGCCGCCGCGCCCTCTGCTGCCGCCATCATCTCACTTGTGTGAAGTATATTCGTCTCGCCGACTCTGTATTCACCGTCAAGGGTGTGAAGCGCTGCAGTCTCCTCTCTTATCTCGCCAAGCAAGCTCTCGGAGGTCTGCTTGTTTGACTGTGCCGCCGCAAAAAGTCGCTCATTCTGCACCTCAAAGGACCTTATTGAGTCACTTGCGGTGTCAAGGTCAAATTTTGCGTGGCGATAAAGCTCCTCAAACTTCGCAACATCGCCGCGAAGCTTCTCTGTATCATAGAGCCAGAGCTGAACATCAACCTTTTTCTTTGTCTCAAGAAGCTCAAGGGCACGCTTCGCCTTTGCCGCCTCCTTCTCAAGGGGACCTACCTGCGACTCGACCTCAACAAAAATATCGTTGATACGGGTCATATTATCCTCGGTGGAAGCAAGCTTACGCTCGGTCTCGCTCTTCTTGTGTCTGTATTTTGCAATACCTGCCGCATCCTCAAAGATGTCTCTTCTGTCATCACTCTTCTTTGAGATTATCTCGGCAATTCTTCCCTGACCGATAATTGAATATCCGTCACGGCCGACTCCTGTATTCATAAATAGCTCGTATATGTCACGCAAACGGACGGCGCGGCGATTTATAAAATACTCGCTCTCGCCGGCTCTGTAATAGCGTCTTGTGACAGTTACCTCATCGTAAGGGCAATCAAGACGCACGAGAGGGTCGGAGTTATCAAAGGTAACCGAAACCTCGGCATATCCCATAGGCCTGCGGGTATCGGCGCCGCCAAAGATGATATCCTCCATCTTGGAACCTCGGATGCTCTTTGAGGACACCTCACCAAGCACCCAACGCATTGCGTCGGAGATATTTGATTTTCCGCTTCCGTTAGGTCCGACAATAACAGTTGTGCCGCCCTCAAAGGTCAGCTTTGTTTTATCGGGGAAGGATTTGAAGCCCTGAAGCTCAAGTGATTTAAGATACACAGAAGTTCTCCCTTCGGTTTAGTTATCAACATCTAATAATATATTATAACCCGAAATCGTATTTTTTTCAAGCACTTTTACGCTCTTAAAGCCATATTTTTCGCAAAGTTTTACTTTATTTTTCTTTTTTTGACCTATCGCCTTTGAAATATTACCCGAAGAGACGAAAACAGTGAGTATTTTACCGCTAAAATCATGCTTTTCCAGTGCATCAAGCGAGGCGCTGATGCGTGAAAAATAAAGCTCATTCATTGCAAGCTCGCCTATCGCCGCATGGTTTGCTCCGCCATAGACCTTTTCCTCGTTGGCAAGATTTTCAGAAGCGCAAAGTCCCACTCTTATAGCAGGCACGCCCGCGCGGTCAAAAATATCAAGCACCCGTGCCGTGCGAAGCACGGCATCATCAAGCTCAAGCGGAGTATAATGTCCCGCCCTTGCCATATCGCAAAGCTCGGTATCATAAAAAACAACGGTGGGGTAGACCCTTGCTCCGTCAGCACCGAGAGCGCATATCTCGCGTGCGGTGTATTCCTCCCTTTCTCCGTCAGAGGCGGGAAGCCCTATCATCATCTGCCCTATAAGCGAAAATCCGCGAGATTTTATAAGTCTTGAAGCCTCTCTTGCGCGCTCTGCGCTATGTCCGCGTCTTGATGCCATGAGCACCTCGTCACACATACTCTGAAGCCCAAGCTCAACCGTTCTCACACTATAGCGCGAGAGGATATCAAGTATCTCGTCATCTATATAATCGGGGCGAGTTGAAAGCCTTATGCTCTCCACCTTGCCATCTGTGACATAGCTCTCTGCAATATCAAGAAGCTCTGTCATAAGTGTGCGGTCTATTCCGGTAAAAGAACCTCCAAAAAAGGCTATTTCATATCGGTCGCCCTCTCGCGCGCCCGACAGCACCTCCTCAATCTCTCCACGCACTGACGAAATATCAAAGTCAATATGCCCCGAAATAGAGCGCTGATTACAAAAAACACAGTTATTGGGACATCCGAGATGGGGTATGAAGATCGGTATATTTATATGTCTCATTTTTCCTCTTTAATCGGCTTTTGGGGAGTTAAAAAACTCCCCAAAAGCGCATATTTAATTTTGTCCGAAAAGCTCAAGTGCACCGCGCGCCGCATTCTGCTCTGCTTCGCGCTTTGTCCTGCCGCTTCCCTTGCCTATCACATTTGAATTGAGCCTTGCCTCAACGGTAAAGGTCTTTTCGTGGTCGGGCCCCTCCTCACCTACGGTGACATATTCAAGATAATCGCCCTCTGCCTGCTGGATAAGCTGCTGAAGGTCGGTCTTGTAGTCACGGTGAAGTCCGCTTGTGGCTATCTTTTCTATCTCTGCCGTTATAAAGGGCATAAGAAATTCTCTTACAGTATCTCTGCCCGCCTCGCCTGCGTCAAGATATATTGCCGCAAGCAGTGCCTCGAAGGCATTCTCAAGATTTGACTGTCTTGTGCGTCCATTATTCTTCTCCTCACCAACACCGAGATAGAGATATTCGCCAAGCTCTATCTGACGAGCATAGGAAGCAAGCGCGCTTGACTGTACCACAGCGGCGCGTATCTTTGTAAGTTCGCCCTCTGCGCGTCTTGAATAATGCTCAAAGAGATACTCGCTGACGATTATTGAAAGCACCGAATCCCCAAGGAATTCAAGCCTTTCGTTGCACTCTGCAGTGTGCTTCTTCGCCCTCATCTCATTTGCATAAGACGAGTGCGTGAGCGCAGTTTTAAGAATATTTATGTCAGAGAAGGAGTAGCCAATCCTTGACTCAAGCTCCTCTATATTTCGTGGCATGATTCACCTCATAAAATTATTTTTCTTTTGTTATTAGGTAATGTTAAACCTTCAAATTTTGATTTATCGGGGAGGACGCGAGCCTCCGGCGGCAAGCTTTTTGCAAAAAGCTTGGCAAAAGCTCTCCTGTCTTTGGACTTGTGCAGACAATATTCGTTCATGACCGTTGTGAGCACGCAAGGGCGGAGCAAGGTCTGCGGGAGCTATACCTTTTGTAATGAAAGTTTTTGGGAGTCCAGAACCCTTTTT
>JAZOSH010000011.1:0-2089 GCA_045656985.1 Eubacteriales bacterium
TCGTTTATGACCGTTGTGAGCACGCAAGGGCGGAGCAAGGTCTGCGGGAGCTAAACCTTTTGTAATGAAAGTTTTTGGGAGTCCAGAACCCTTTTTTCAAAAAGGGTTTTGGATAATCCTTCTCGTCAACTAACTCTTCGATAAATCCCAATTTTTCGGTATCACACTTAAAAAATAAAATTTCTCTTGCGAATCTCTTTTCTTTGTGATACAATTACCTTGATAAAAATTCAAGGAGCATTAAATGTATAAGGATATATTCGGAAAAACAAGGGTCAAGCTCGGGCTGCATATTCACACAAGCCTCTCTGACGGCAGAAAGTCGCCCGAGGAGGCCGCACGCCTCTATGCCGAGGAAGGCTATGATGCTATCGCCTTCACCGACCATTGGCTCTACGGCGAGGCGCAAAGAATTGCGGGACTTTCCATTCTTTCGGGAATTGAATATAATACAGGCACGATGGATGCTGCAAGTGGCGTTTACCACATAGTTGGCGTGATGATGGCAAAGAAGCCCTTCATTATGAGAAGTGCTACTGCACAGGAGATAATTGATGCCATCCACGAGGCAGGCGGACTTGCCATTCTTGCTCACCCCGCGTGGTCTCTTAACACCCCCGAGAAGATTGCAAGACTTCGAAATCTTGACGGAATTGAGATATATAACACTGTCTCCGACTGCTCAACCAACCGCCGCGGAGATTCCTCGCTTATCATTGATATGCTTGGTGTTGAGGGTAAGTTCTACCCTCTCCACGCAGCCGATGACACCCACTATTTCAAGGAGGACCTTGCAAAATCCTATCTTATGGTTGAGTGCGACACGCTTGAGCGCACCGCACTTACAGATGCCATCAAAAAGGGTAAGTTCTATGCAACACAGGGTCCCGAGATACACCTCTCGCGTGAGGACGATGGCTTTGCTGTAAGATGCAGCGAGGCAGTTGAGGTGGTATTTATGTCAAATATGTGCGCCGCAAAGCGTGTGTTTGTGGGCGATGCACTTACCTATGTAAAATACATGCCTCGCGATGGCGAAAAGTATGTCCGCGCCTATGTGACCGACAAACAGGGCCGCCGCGCGTGGAGTAGTTGTTTGATGGTTTAAGACTTTAACATATGGGGAAAAACCTTTTTGGGAAAAAGTTTTTTCCCATACCCCGTTTCAAAAAACCTTAAAAATAGGAGAAATGAGATGAAGTTAAGTGTATCAAGTTATAGCTTTGCCAGACATGCAAAGATAGAGAAATGTGACTATATTACGCTCTGCGACCTTGCCAAGGAGATAGGCTTTAGTGGCATTGAGTTTATAAACCTTGATGACAAGGCCCTTGCTATTGCCTGCGAGCCTCTTGAGGAAGCGAAGAAAATACGCGAATATTGTGACAAAATCGGACTTTCTATTGTGGCATACGCCGTTGGCGCTAACTTTTTGCTTGAGGACAAGGAGGCAGAGGTCAAAAGAGTTTGTGCTTGCATAGATGTTGCCCACGCACTTGGAGCTCCTCTTGTGAGACATGATGTTTGCTATTCGCTGCCAGAGGGAATGTCATGGCAGGATGCCGCAAAGATTATGGCACCCTATATACGCCGAGTGAGCGAATATGCACGCGGCTTGGGAATTCGCACCTCTACCGAAAATCACGGCTTTATCTTCCAAGCACCCGAGAGAGTGAAATTCCTTATGGATACCGTTGCGTGCGACAATTACGGCTGGCTTTGCGACATTGGAAACTTCCTTTGCGCCGACTGCGAGCCAGCGGAAGCGGTAAAGGTTGCTCTTCCCTACACAGTTCACGCGCACGCCAAGGATTTTCTGCGCCGAAGCGCCGACGAGGGCACAGCCGAGGGATATTTCAAGACCACGGGCGGCAATTTCCTTTGCGGAACGGTTGTTGGAAACGGAATAGTTCCCGTAAAGGAGTGCCTTGACACACTGAAATCGGGCGGCTATGACGGCTGGCTGACCCTTGAATTCGAGGGACGAGAGGATAATCTCACCGCAGTAAAAGAAAGCTTTGATTTTCTTAAAAAAATAATATAAAATAAGAAAAGGAAGACCGAAAGGTCTTCCTTTTTTGTGTTAAAA
>JAZOSH010000012.1:0-6855 GCA_045656985.1 Eubacteriales bacterium
ATCCCGAAAAATTATTTTCCCGATGACGATGACACAAAAGAACCTATTGTAAAATGGCGTTCGTGTGCTAATCTGCTTTACTCAAATTGGCTTAACTACTTCGTATATCAGTCAACTCCGTACAATATTGAGGAAATCAAGTAAAAGTAGTTTGGAGATGATGCTGATTGGATAAAAAAATCAAAAAAATAATTATTTCTGCGCTTTTTGCGGCGCTCACCTTCTGTGCGACATTTGTAATAAAACTCCCCACGCCTACCGGTGGATATGTTCACCTTGGTGACAGCATCGTTTTGCTCTCGGGATGGCTGCTTGGACCCGTTTGGGGTGCGCTTGCGGCGGCAGTTGGCTCGGCTCTGTCCGATCTTCTTGGAGGGTATTCAACATATGTCTTGCCAACCTTTATTATCAAAGGCTTTGTGGCACTTATAGCTTGGGGTACATACTCTCTCTTATCAAAGAAAAACCTTGTTTTTACAGTTATTTCGGGAGTGCTCGGCGGTATTGTAACCGTCGTTGGTTATTACCTCGTTGAGGCAATATTTCTTGGATACGGCTTTGTTGGAGCTTTGGTGGGAATTATACCGAATGTTGTTCAAGCATTTTTTGGTGCCGTTTGCGCTATGATCATTATGCAGATATTCAAGAAAAATAAGGCATTACATTCATTTATAGAATAAAAAACCTCCCGTTTTCGGGAGGTTTTTTATTTACAGATAGAGTCGCTCCAATCAACAATTTTGCGACCGCGCACATAGGCACGCGGAACACGCTCGCCGATACCGCATACTATTTCGTAATTTATCGTATCATTCGCTCTTGCAAGTATATCGGCGCTGAAGGGGGCCTTGTCGCCGAATATTGTTACGATGTCTCCAACATTGCAGTTTATGTTACTAACATCAAGCATAAGCTGGTCCATGCAGACCCTGCCAAGAATTTGCGCCTCCTTGCCGCCTACCGAGAGCTTATAGCCGCTCCCAGCGGTTGCGCGGGGAAGTCCGTCGGCATAACCAGCAGGTACTGTTGCGACGCGCATATCAGATGGAGCTGTGAATGTTCTACCGTAGCTTACCGTCTCGCCCGCTTTTAGCTCCTTTATGTGTGAGATCACCGACAACAGCTTCATAGCGGGGCGAAGAGCCTCAACATCCTGCGCGTTTTGTGATGGAGTAAGGCCGTAAAGCACAAGACCTGCCCTTACCATATCAAGATGATATTCGGGATATGAGAAGGTTGCCGCGCTGTTGGCGCAATGTCGTATCGCAAATTTTATGCCGTTGTCTTCAAGATATTTTATGGCGTTAATGAAGAACGCAAACTGCTCATCGGTGTATTCCTTACCGTTTTCCTTTTCGTCCGCAAGGGCAAAATGCGTGAATATTCCCTCGGGGATAAGCGCATCAAGTCGGCACACCTCAAGCGCGCCGTCAAGTTCATTTTTACCGCCCTCACGGCAAAGAAAACCTATTCTTCCCATGCCTGTATCAAGCTTCAGGTGAATTTTTATCCTGACACCGTGCTTTTTTGCGTTTTTAGCGAGTTTTCTTCCATATTCAAGTGAGTAGACGCATTGAGTTATATCGTTGTCATAGAGGATTTTAGCGCATTCTGCGGGGGTGTATCCAAGAATAAGGAGCGGAAGCGAGATGCCGCTTTGGCGGAGCTGGAGTGCTTCTTCAATGTTAGAAACGGCAAGCATATCTGCACCAAGCCTCTCAAAAAGCTCGGCAAGCTTTACCGCACCGTGACCGTAGCCGTTAGCCTTGACGACACAGCAGAGCTTAACGCTCTCGCCTATCTGTCTTCTGACGAGAGAATAGTTATATTCAATATTATCAAGGTCAATTTCCGCCCAGGTTCTCATTCGGCGGCTATTTATAAATTCACTCATCCTTTTAACGACTCCAAATAAATTTTGCTTCAAAACAGAATATGAAGCAACCCCACGATATATTCATAATTGTACCACAGAAAAGATGATATGTCAATCAAAAAAGAGAGAAGCGGAGCAATTTACTCCGCTTCTCCTGAAGCCTTATTGTTGAACGATATGACCCGAGGGATCAAGCGTTACCTCAACATTTACCATAGCCGCAACGGATATGAGTGTCTTAAGATACGCAGTATTTTGCGCATCGCCCTGTCCCTTTGCAAGCTGTGCCTGCCATTTTGTATCAAGCGATGCAACAAGCTCGTCACTTTCCGTTTCGGTAAGTGTAGCTCCTGTAGCAAGCGGGTCAAGCGTGGGAGCAGATGAGCTTCCGTATACATTCTGGAGAATGGTGTTTGTCATTATAGTTGAATCAAGCACACGGTCAACATAGTCTGTCGCAGTTATTCCTGTCACACTTTCCTCACCGAAGAAGGTTTCAGCCTCGCTTCCTTGAGCGTTTATAGCAATATTCATCATATCACTGATGGCGTCTGCCTCCTGCTGGTACTGCTCCTCGCTCATTCCGTTTTCCTTTGCGGTTGACATATTGTCAAGCATGCCCGAAACGAAGCCAGAAACATTCTCTGCATTTTCCTCAGGAACTCCGTATCCTGCCACTGTATCTGCGGTTGCAAGCTGCTTGAGAGTATCTGCAGACTCGGGGGTGATGTCGGTAATAAGGTCAATCACCGCATCAGAGGAAGAAAGCTGATCTTTTGTATTCATAAGAATAAGGGCTGTATTTGAGAGGGTTGAAAGCTGTACCGTATAGGTGTTTTTCTCACTTACAGAGGCGTTGATAGTGTTTGTAAGCTCTGTTACGCTTTCAAGTGACATATTGAGGTTTGAGAGCACTGCTTCGGACTGGAGGATAGCAACGAGCAGCTTTTGCGTTGTCTCCTTGCCAATTGTTTCGCTCTGGTACATTGCATCAAGAAGAGGACCGATAGTCTTTACAAGGTCAATGCTTGCTCCGTTTGAAGAAGACTCTGCGAGAGAAGCGATAGAGGAAAGAATATTCGCTATCGCGTCTGCTTCGGCGCTAATGTCGGTGATCTCGCCGCGCTGACACTTGAGCATATGGCGTGTCACAACAATTTCGTTGTCCGATGTGTCAGGTGTACCAAGGGCTTCTGCAACTGTTTCAATGCTTATGTCAAGGACTGTTGCAAGCACGGGAGAAAATCGCTTGCTTGAGAGAATCTCTGCCGAAAGGTCATGCATAAGTGCTTCGTTTCCAAGAGTCTCCTCAATGGATATTTCTCCGTCCTCGGGAATTACCTCGCTTTCTATTACTGTTGATACAATGTTAAAGAGGACTGATATATCCTCACGCATTGAGTCGTAGGTAGCATCTGTAAGCAGGATCGCTGTTGTGATGTCCTCATAGCCCTCGCCGAGAGAGGGCGCTGCTATTCCGTAGAAATCTCTGCCTTCTACCCAGTAATCGTTAGCGGCATTGATAAAGTCGGTTGCAAGAAGTGGAATTATAGATGTTCTTGCTGCATCCTTGCCTACTTCTCTGAAGGCGTCAGCTGTACGCTCGGGAGTCACATCCTCCTCAACACTTACAAGTGCTGCGTTTGCAAGCTCTGCAAGGAATTCCACCTCGGTCTCAAGTGAAACCTTCTCGCCGTTTACCTCGTGTGTTATCATTGCAGAGTATATCTGTCTGCCGCCGTTGTCTAGTATAGCCTTTGTAGCAACATTTTCTGTTATCGCATCGGATATCTCTGTAACTGTCGTGTTTTCTGTGAATGTGATCTTTGCTGTATGCGCTATAAGCTCAAGAGTTCCGAAGAAGGGAACAAAAATAACCACATAGGATATAAGCGAGCAAAGTGCGCAAATAAGTGCCGATGCTATATTGAATTTCCTGTAAGAGCGTGCACGGAAGGGCGCATAAGAGGACTCAATATAATTTTTCTTTGTAAAAAGTCCCGCGATAAGAAGTATGAGCTTCGTAAGCAGACGGCGAAGAATAAGATTGAGAATAAGCTTGCAAAGAAGGAAGATGATCGTGAAAAGCAAGGGAGTTATTAAGAGCGAGATCATGAAGCTGAGAAGCTCAGGCGCTGACGCCACCTCGGTCATAATACCCTTGATATTCTCGTCAGCATGTGTGCTCATAAGCCAATTGACAAGATAATCAGAGATCATCAGTGCGAGCTTTAACGAGAAGAGAGCCGTTACCACAGAGGAAACCACGCTTATTGCTACTCTAACGATGGCCTCAACCCAGTAGACTCTTCTTGATTTGATGATGCCCTTGAGTATACCTATAAGGGCAAATACTATAAGAACTGCTGAAAAAATATTGTAATACATAGCTGCCTCCTTAAATTTCCATCTTATATAATATACCTTTTTTCCTCTTTTGTCAAGACTTGAGACTAAAAGCCTTTACTACATATAAACAAAAAGGATTCGGAGTACATTTTACGAAAGAATTTCTGTCGAAAATTCCCTTGACTTTGATATGCTTTTCGTTTATAATACAAGTGTATAAATAAAAGGCTCGGAGGAATTTTATGAACTCAAAGAATTGGATAACAGCTCCCGTTGATATGGGACATGCTACAGCGGAATTCAGAAAGTGTTTTTCGCTTGATAAAAAAGTTGCCCGCGCTGAAATATCGGTGTCTGCAATGGGGCTTTATGAGGCGTATATTAACGGAAAGCGTCTTGGTACAGATGTGCTGACCCCCGGTCACACGAGCTATAAAAACAGAATACAGTATAAGACCTTTGATGTTACCGATATGCTTAAGAAGGACAACAAGATAAGCGTTATCGGTGCTGAAGGCTGGGCGGTAGGACGCTACGGCTGGTACACACACGATAAGGTGTTTGATTCTGTTTACAGTGTTATTGCCGAGCTTAAAATAAGCTTTACAGACGGTACATCAAAGACAATAGCTACAAATACATCATGGGATGTATATACTTATCCCGTAGAGTTTGCCAGCATTTATAACGGTGAGACCTACAATGCGCTCCATAAGGTAAAATATATCGGTAAGGCAAAGAAGCGCGAGATAGGCTCGGCGCTTATCCCGCAGGTTGGTGAGGATATAAGAGAGCAGGAGAGAATTTCTCCCGTTGAGCTTATCATTACTCCCAAGGGTGAGAAGGTTATCGACTTTGGTCAGAATATGACAGGTTATGTTGAGTTCAGAGTCAAGGGCAAGCGTGGAGAGAGAATATGCCATACATGCGCCGAGGTGCTTGATAAGGACGGTAATTTCTATAATGAAAATTATCGTTCGGCAAAGAACTGCGTGACATATATCCTTGATGGTAAGAAGGACTGCTACAAGCCTCATTTTTCATTCCAGGGCTTCCGTTATATAAGACTTGATGAATATGTTGAGGGTGAGATAGACCTCTCAGCGATCACAGCTATAGCAGTATATTCCGAGATGCGCCGCACAGGTTACTTCAAGTGCGGAAATGATAAGATAAATCAACTTTACAGCAATGCTATCTGGGGTCAGCGCTCAAATTATCTTGATATTCCTACCGACTGCCCGCAAAGAGACGAGAGAATGGGATGGACAGGTGACGCGCAGATATTCTGCCGTACAGGTGCTATAAATTACGATGTAAAGAAATTCTTTACAAAGTGGCTTGGCGATATGATGCTCGAGCAGGGAGCTGATGGCGCTATCGCGGGTATCGTTCCCGAGATCAATCAGACGGGCGAGGGCAGATTTATTACAAGAACCTCTGCAGCATGGGGCGACGCGGCTACAATTATTCCGTGGGAGCTCTATATGGCGTACGGCGACAAGAAGCTCCTCGCATCTCACTTTGATATGATGCGTAAGTGGGTTGAGTATATCCACAACTTCGGAAATGAGGAGTTCCTTTGGATCGGCGCGCATCACTACGGTGACTGGCTTGCTATGGACGCGGGTGAGGGAATCCGTATGGGTGCGACATCTGCTGACCTTATCGCAAGCGCATTCTTCGCGCACTCCACCGACCTTCTTATCAAGGCGGGTGAGGTTCTCGGTAAGGATATGAGTGAGTATAAGACACTCTATAAGAATATCGTAAAGCGCTTCCGCGAGTACTTTATGGAAAACGGAATGCCTAAAAAGGATGTTCCGATAGTGTTCAGAACAGAGCAGCAGGTGGTAATCGAGACTCTCACACAGACCTCTCTTATCCTTATCCTTCACTTCAACCTCTGCACAGAGGAAGAAAGGCCTGCAATTATAAATAAGCTCGTTGAGATGATAGAAGCGTTTGGCAACCGTATGTCTACAGGCTTTGTCGGAACGGGATATATCCTTCACGCGCTCTCCGATAACGGCAGAGCAGATGTTGCGTATAGACTTCTTTTCCAGGAGCAGAATCCCTCTTGGCTCTATTCTGTAAACCACGGCGCTACCACCATATGGGAGCACTGGGATTGCGTAAACGACGAGGGTGAGTTCTGGCACACAAGTATGAATTCCTTCAACCACTATGCATACGGCTCTGTATTCGCTTGGATATTCAAGGTTCCTTGCGGCATTCAGCCCACAAGCCCTGCATATAAGACAGTTAAGATCGCGCCCGTGCCCTGCAAGCAACTCGGCTTTGCACAGTATTGCATCGACACCGAAGGCGGCAGACTTCTCTCGAAGTGGTGCTATCAGGAGGACAAGATCCGTTACGAGTACGAGATCCCCGCGGGAACTACCGCCGAGATCGTTCTCCCCGACGGCTCCTCGCGTACAGTGGGTGCAGGTAACTACGTTTACTTCACAAAGGCATAAAACAAATAAAAAGGTGATGCGAAAGCATCACCTTTTTTGTGGGCGGGCGACCACTGGTCGCCCCTACGTATTTAGGTTATCCGTGTCCAAGTGTTTAGGTCTAACGATCTATACATATAAACATACAAGACGGAGGCCAAGCGGTCTTAG
>JAZOSH010000013.1:0-2285 GCA_045656985.1 Eubacteriales bacterium
CACATAACCCATCTGCGCGGCTACAGAGTCGGCGGCTCTGACAGATGCCGTACCGCACTTACCGATTCCCTTTCGGCGGCGGGACTTGATGTGCGCTATGAGCACGCGGCAGAAAACATAGCAGATTATGATGCGGTGGTATATACCGTGGCAATATCACCCGACAATCCCGAATATACCGAAGCATTAGCGCGCGGTATTCCCTGCATATCAAGAGCAGATTACCTTGGATATGTGATGACCGGATACCGACACAGGATCGGTGTTTCGGGAATGCACGGAAAGAGCACCTGTACCTCTATGTGCGCTTCTCTCTTTATGGATGCCGGCGCCGACCCGACAGTTCTTTCGGGTGCAGAGCTTGCCGCCATGGGCGGAGCATACCGAGTTGGCGGCACCGACAACTTTATTTTTGAGGCGTGTGAGTATATGGATTCCTTCCTTGACTTCAATCCGACGGTTGCGGTAATACTCAATATTGAGATGGACCATGTTGACTATTTTCACTCTCTTGAACAGGTGAAGCACTCCTTTGCGAGCTACGCGGCACTTACGGGTGGCGAGGGCTTTGCGGTTGTAAACGCCGACGATGAAAATGTACGCGATGCCCTACTTGGCTACAGCGGCACGACCGTGACCTTTGGAATAAAGAACGGGAACGCTGACTTTTCGGCAAGAAACATAGAAAATATCGGTGGCTATTATCACTTTGATATATGCAAGCATGGTGAGCACTTCTGCAAGGTAGCACTTACAGTTTCGGGCTACCATAATATATACAATTCCCTTGCGGCAGCGGCGGCGGCAGATATATGCGGCATCTCTCCCAAGGACATATCCCGCGGGCTCCATGGCTTCCGCGGTGCGGTGCGGCGCATGGAGCACAAGGGTGTGCTTTCGGGTGCCGATGTATATGACGATTACGGTCATCACCCCACAGAGGTTAAGACCACACTTGAGGGTGCGGCAGCAATAGCGCACGCGAGAGGCGGAAGGCTTCTCTGCGCCTTTCAGCCTCACACTTATACAAGAACAAAGGAATTCCTTTATGACTTTGCCCGCGCCTTTGATGCAGCAGATAAGGTATATACGGTTGATATATATTCGGCGCGTGAGACCGACACTCTCGGTGTCAGCTCCTCGCTACTTGCAACACTTATCGGTGAGAAAGCAGAATACTGTGGCGGCTTTAGCGCAACTGCCAATGCCGTCAGACGCGATGCGTGCGAGCGCGATATCGTGATAATAATGGGGGCCGGAGACATATACAAGGTGTTTGATTACCTTGAAGATAATTTTACAAAATAACGGAGAATCTTATGGGTTGTTCAGGATACGATGCGATAGCGCATGTATATGACAAGCTCAATTCGGAGATAAATTATACCGAATGGGCGGATTTTATTGAAAAATGCTTTGAGAGGCACCTTTCGGCACGCCCTGAGCTTGTGCTTGACCTTGCGTGCGGCACAGGAAGAATGACACGCGAGCTTTCACGCCGCGGCTATGATATGATAGGCGTTGACGGAAGCGCAGATATGCTGTCAGAGGCTTACGCACGCTCCGAGGAGGGCGAGAAAAGCATTCTCTATCTCAAGCAGGATATGCGCTCCTTTGAGCTTTACGGCACGGTGGGCGCGATAGTCTGTTGCCTTGACAGCATAAATTATCTGCTTAAAGAGAACGATCTTGAGAAGACCTTCTCGCTTGTTCACAACTATCTTGACCCCGATGGGCTCTTCCTTTTTGATGTTAATACTCCTTATAAATTTGAGCATATCTATGCCGATAACGCATATATCCTTGAGGACGAAATGCGTGAGGAGTACGGCGACGGTGAGAGCGAGACCTATAATGTCTATTGCGGTTGGCAAAATTTCTATGACAAGGAAAGCGGCATCTGTAACTTTTATCTTTCACTTTTTGAAGAGATAGACGGCAGGTATGCGCGCTCCGACGAGCATCAGCAAGAGCGATGTTACTCGCTTGACACTCTGAAGACTTTCCTTGAGAGGTGTGGACTCGAGCTTCTCGGCGTTTATGCCGACTATGACTTCTCTGCCCCGACCGATACAACAGAGCGCTGGTATATAGCGGCGAGAGCAAAAAAATAAAAAGAAACAAATAAATTGGGATTTGTCGAAGAGTTAGTTGACGAGAAGGATTATCCAAAACCCTTTTTGAAAAAAGGGTTCTGGACTCCCAAAAACTTTCATTACAAAAGGTATAGCTCCCGCAGACCTTGCTCCGCCCTTGCGTGCTCACAACGGTCATAAACGAATATT
>JAZOSH010000014.1:0-71033 GCA_045656985.1 Eubacteriales bacterium
TTTTGGTCTGAGTGACAAGACTTGAACTTGCGGCCTCTACCACCCCAAGGTAGCGCGCTACCAGCTGCGCCACACCCAGATCTCTTTAACACCACGATATTATATCACAGCTTTTTTTATAAGTCAAGTCTTTTTTGCAAAAAAATAAAATATTTTTTGACTGATTCTGTCTTTTTGTAATACTCCATAAATGTTTTATATATTATTTGGGCAACATTGTATGGATAAGGTAATCAAAAGCTTGAGGAAAAGAGTGTAGTAAAAGTATTTTTGTCTGATTTGTATGCAAAGGAACGCAATTTTTATTGATTTATATGCAGATATTGACTACTGCAAATGTCCAAAAAATCTTTGTTTTGTCATATTTTGAAGCCTTAAAGTCATTGACATGAGGAATTTATTGTGATATAATTATTTTTGTAGATATTAAACATTGTTTTGGTGAAATATACCACAATTTTGGTTTTTTTGCACATTTTGGCATAAATTGACAAAACAAAAGCAAAAAATTCATGCGCAGTTTTTGAGGTGAACAAACTATGGCAAGAAAAAAGGTTCTAAAGCGAGATGAAACCGGTAATCTGCCGGCCTATCTTTTTCATCAGGGAACGAACTACAGGGCATACGAATATATGGGGGTGCATATTGAGGACGGAAAAAGGGTTTTCAGAGTATGGGCCCCGAATGCTGATGCGGTCTATCTTGTAGGTGACTTCAACTCGTGGGATGAGTCGATGCCTATGAGCCGTATTACCGGAGGCGGTATATGGGAGTATGTTGACAAAGAGGGACGGGTATCGCTAGGCAACGCTTACAAATATAAGATATGGAACGGCGGAAAGGACTACTATAAGACAGACCCCTACAGTGCCTTCTGCGAGGTGACTCCTGCGACGGCGTCTATTGTCTATGACAGCGATTACAAATGGCATGACGAGGGGTGGAGAGCGTTTGTATTGGAAAATGCTCCTAAATATTATGACAGACCTATGAATGTTTACGAGCTTCATCTTGGCTCGTGGCGTCGTCACGAGGATGGAAGCTATTTCACCTACCGCGAGATAGCGACAGAGCTCTCAACCTATGTAAAGCAGATGGGATACACACATATTGAACTCCTTCCCGTTATGGAACATCCCTTCGATGGTTCTTGGGGATATCAGGTGGGCTGTTACTATGCACCTACATCGCGATTTGGTACCCCTGACGATTTTCGCGCATTCGTTGATAAAATGCATGAAGCGGGGATCGGCGTTATCCTTGATTGGGTGCCTGCGCATTTCCCGAAGGACGCGCACGGGCTCTACGAGTTCGACGGACAGCCCCTTTATGAGTATCAGGGAAAGGATCGAATGGAGCACAAGGGATGGGGAACTCGTTGCTTTGATGTTGGGCGCAATGAGGTGCAGTCCTTCCTTGTGTCGAACGCAATATATTGGCTTGAGGAGTTCCACGCAGACGGACTCCGTGTTGACGCGGTAGCAGCAATGCTCTACCTTGATTATGACAAGGAGCCGGGCGAGTGGGTGCCGAATGTCTACGGTGACAACAGAAATCTTGAGGCGATAGCCTTCTTCAAGAAGCTCAATTCAACCATAAAGTCTATGTGTCCTCACGCACTTATGATTGCAGAGGAATCAACGGCCTTTGGAAATGTCACAGGATTTGAGAATGACGGTCTTGGCTTTGATATGAAATGGAATATGGGTTGGATGAACGATACGCTTGAGTATGCGAAGATAGACCCCTATTTCAGAAAGCATCATCACGAGAAGGTGACCTTCTCCATGACATACTCCTTCAGCGAGAGATTCGTGCTTCCAATATCACACGATGAGGTGGTGCACGGCAAGCTTTCCTTCCTTGACAGGATGTACGGAGACTATTGGCAGAAATTCGCGGGTGCAAGAGCATTTGCGGCATATATGATGACTCATCCGGGCAAGAAGCTGATGTTTATGGGCGGTGAGATCGGTCAGTTCCGCGAGTGGACAGAGCTGGAAGAGATCGAGTGGTTCTTGCTTGAATACGACTCTCATGCAAGGCTTCAGCACTATTTCTCGGAGCTCAATAACTTCTATCTTGAAAATCCGCCGCTTTGGCAGAATGACAGTGACTGGGATGGCTTCCAGTGGATTGATCCTGACAACAGAAATCATAGCATGCTCTCTTACCGCAGAATAGACAGAGGCGGGGAGGAGCTTGTGGTGGTCATAAACTTCACACCTGTAAAGAGAGACGACTATCGCATCGGTGTGGTGAACGGAGGAACTTACCGCGAGGTATTCAATTCCGATGATGAGCGCTATGGCGGTAGCGGAGCCTTGAATGAGGGTGCTATAAAGGCTACCGACAAGCCCACAGAGCGTTGTCCTATGTCACTTAAGATAACGGTTCCTCCTCTTGGTGCAGTTATTTTGAAGCGGACAGAGCAGGGAAGTCGCAAGACAAAAAAGGTTACGATAAAATAAGCCCAGAGGGCAGAATGGAGATATATTATGTTCAAGAAAAAAGAATGCGTTGCCATGCTTCTTGCAGGCGGTCAGGGAAGCCGTCTGTATGCTTTGACATCAAAGATCGCAAAACCCGCAGTTCCTTTTGGAGGTAAGTATAGAATAATTGACTTTACCCTGTCGAACTCAATAAATTCGGGATTTGATACGGTTGGAGTACTTACACAGTACCAGCCTCTCGTTCTCAACGATTATATCGGAAATGGTCTTCCTTGGGACCTTGACCGCTCGTATGGTGGAGTAAAGATCCTTCCGCCCTATCAGGGTAAGCACGGAGCTGACTGGTATCGTGGAACGGCAAATGCCATATATCAGAATATGGAGTTTATCGACAAGTACGATCCTGATTATGTACTCATTCTCTCGGGCGACCACATCTATAAGATGGATTACTCAAAGATGCTTGATTACCACAAGGCAAAGGGTGCCGACTGTACTATTGCGGTAATTGATGTGCCGATAGAGGAGGCAAGCCGCTTTGGAATCCTCTCGACTGACGAGGATAATAAGATATTTAAATTCTCGGAGAAGCCGAAGAATCCCGACAGTACAAAGGCTTCTATGGGAATTTACATATTCAACAAGTCAAAGCTCTTTGACTATCTCAATGCCGACGCGGCTGACGAGAACAGCTCAAATGACTTTGGTAAGAATATAATTCCGGGTATGCTCGGCGCAGGAGAGAGAATGTATGCTTACCCCTTCTCTGGATATTGGAAGGATGTTGGAACCATCTCGTCTCTCTGGGACGCCAATATGGACCTTCTCGGCGATACCCCCAAGCTTGATCTTGGCGGAGAGAGCTGGAGAATATATTCAAGACATGAGGCGCACACACCTCAATTTATCGGTGAGGATGCAAGAGTTGAAAACAGCTCCATCACCGAGGGCTGCGAGATAGAGGGAACGGTAATAAATTCTGTTCTCGGCGCAGGAGTAAAGGTAATGAAAGGCGCAATTGTTTCGGATTCCGTGATTATGGCAGATGTCACGGTTGAAGAAGGCGCGACCGTAAATTACTCAATAGTTGACGAGAAATGCACGATAGGAAGAAACGCACGCGTCGGAAACGAGAGAGCAGATGGCGTGGAGATAACAGTTCTTGCCACCCGCACTGTAGTCGGTGAGGGCGAAAGTGTAGCAGACTAAAGAGGGAGGAGATAAACAAATGACAGTCGCAGGATTGATTTTTTCGAATTTACATGACTCGGCAGCTCCCGAGCTTACAACAAAGAGAACACTGGCTTCAGTGCCCTTTGGCTGCAGATACCGCCTTATAGATTTCCCACTTTCAAATATGGTGAATTCAGGCATCACAAAGGTGGGTATAATAACTCATAATAACTATCAGTCACTCGTTGACCACATTTCCACAGGTAAGGATTGGGACCTCGCCCGTCGCTCGGGCGGTATCAAGATACTACCTCCCTTTATCACGGCTTATGCAAGCCAGATATCGGGCATAAGATCAAGTACATATCTTGAGTCACTTATCGGTGTTACTAATTTTATTTCGAGATGCACAGAGGATGTTATCGTTCTTTCTGATAGCGACGGAATATGCAACATAGACCTTACAGATGTGCTTCGCGAGCACGACAAGAGTGGCGCGGATATAACTATAGTTACAACGGATTATACCTTTGCAGATCATGAGACTATTCCTCACTCGGCAAATGCTGTAGAGAGTGACTCGGAGGGTAATGTTACAGACATACGCAAGCTCGTAGGTGACGAGAAGAGTGAGTGCATTACCACAAACATCATCGTGGCAAACAGACTCTTCCTTTTGAACCAGATAAACGGAGCGGCGGCAAGAGGCTACAGCGAATTTTACCGCGATGTTGTAAAGAGATGCATCGGAACCTATCGCGTTCGCTCGTATCACTTTGAGGGCACTTATGTTCTTATCAGCTCTCTGCGCACATATTATGATGCATCAATGAAGCTTCTTGACAAGAATATAAGAAATGAGCTTCTCAACCCCGAAAGACCTATCCATACAAAGGTAAGAAACTCTGCTCCTACAGTTTACTCAAAGGATGCTGATATAAAGAATTCCTTTGTTGCTGACGGATGTATTATTGAGGGCAAGGTTGAAAACTGCATTCTCTTCAGAGGTGTTAAGATAGGAAAGGGAACAACACTCAAAAACTGCGTGCTCCTTCAGGACACCGACATCGGCGACAATGTAACGATGAACTGTGTTATTACAGACAAGAATGTAACTGTAAGAGACGGCAGAATTCTCTCGGGTCACGAGACTATGCCTTTCTTCCTTGCAAAGGGTGTTGAGGTATAAAGATAAAAAACCACGGCGGCGAGAGACTTCGTCACTCGCCGCCTAACTGTTATTAAGAGAGGTAAAATTATGAGAAAGATTTTGTTTATTGGCGCAGAGGCAATGCCTTTTGCGGCAACAGGCGGACTTGGCGATGTAATGGGCTCGCTTCCCGCTGCGATAAAGGCACTCAAGGGCGACGAGGTTGATGTGAGAATGGTAATGCCGCTTTACCGCGCGGTATCTGATGAGGTAAGAGCCGAGATGAAGCTCGAGGCTACCTTTGAGGTAAATCTTGCTTGGAGAAAGCTCTATTGCGGCGTTCACAGCCTTGTTCGCAACGGCGTGACCTACTATTTTATAGACAACAAGTATTATTTTGACAGAGATACACTTTACGGAAGCTTTGATGACGGTGAGAGATTTGCATATTTCAGCCTTGCGGCAATAGATATGCTTGGCGTTATAGGTTTCTATCCCGATGTTATAAATGCAAATGATTGGCAGTCGGCGCTCTCTGTTGTATATCTTGAGAGAAAATACAGACAGATTCGCGGATATGAGAATATAAGAACTGTATTTACTATTCATAATATTGAATATCAGGGTAAGTATGATCTTTCGATCCTTGGCGATGTTTTCGGTCTTGATCAGTCAAATCGCAATATAGTCGAGTATAACGGCTGTATAAACCTTATGAAGGCGGCGATCGTTTGCTGTGATAAGGTAAGCACTGTAAGCCCGAGATATGCTGATGAGATACTCTCGTGGGAGTATTCACACGGACTTGATGCGATCCTTCGCGAGAACTCGTATAAGCTTTGTGGAATTCTCAACGGAATAGATTATGATTATTATAATCCCGCAAGCGATAAGGATATAGTTAAGAATTACACCTGGCGCTCGCTTGACAGAAAGTTTGAAAACAAGCGCGTAATACAGGAGGAATCGGGACTTCCCGTAAGAGACGATGTGCCTATGGTGGCGATAATTTCGCGCCTTGCTTCTCACAAAGGACTTGACATTATTGGCGAAATGATATATAATTTATTGGAGAATAACGACATACAGCTTGTTGTTCTCGGTAAGGGCGAGGCTCGCTATGAGGAGATGTTTAGAAACCTCCGTGAGCGCTTTCCCGATAAAGTCGCGGCATATATTTGCTATGACAGAGCACTGTCAAAGAGAATATACGCGGCAGCAGATATTTTTATGATGCCTTCAAAGAGTGAGCCCTGCGGACTTTCACAGATGATAGCCTCAAGATACGGAGCTATTCCCGTTGTAAGAGAAACGGGTGGACTCTATGATTCTATAAAGGGTTATTGGGAAAACGGAAAGACCCTTATGGGCAATGGCTTTACCTTCGCAAATTACCGCTCTGATGAGCTTCTTGAGAGAACGCTTGCAGCGGTATGGCTTTGGAGAGATGTTGAAAAGAGAAAGAAGTTCGTTGGTAAGATAATGAGAACAGATTTCTCGTGGAGCGTCTCTGCAGAGAAGTATTTTGCGATGTATGAGTCGCTTCTTTGATAGAGTATTAGGAAGGAAGATTTTAATGAACAAGGATGTCCCTGTAAAGGAAGTAAAAAATGCCATAGTGGCAAAGCTTGAAAGATATTTCGGTTGTACCGCCTCTGAGGCTTCGCGCGATCAGCTTTATAAGGCAGTTGTAATGACCGTTAAGGATACACTTACTGATAAGAGAGGAAAATTCAAGCAGGAGATAAACGCAAAGGGCGAGAAAAGAGTGTACTATATGTGCATAGAGTTCTTGCTTGGTCGTTCGCTTCGCACAAGTCTCTGCAATCTCGGCGTTGCCGATAAATATAAGGAGGCGCTCGCAGAGCTTGGCGCCGACCTTGACGATATATACGAGTGTGAGCCTGACGCAGGTCGCGGCAACGGCGGTCTCGGCAGACTTGCTGCCTGCTTTATGGACTCTCTTTCGTCACTTGACTACCCCGCAACAGGCTTTTCAATATGCTATGACTACGGTCTTTTCAAGCAGAAGATAGTTGACGGTATGCAGGTAGAGCTGCCCGATATCTGGCTCCCCGGCGGCGAGGTTTGGCTCGTTCCGAGAACAGACAGAATATATCATGTAAAGCTTGGCGGCCGTGTCAGAGAAGAGTGGAAGGACGGTCACCTTGATATAATCTATGAGGGCTATGATGAGATTGAGGCAGTTCCTTATGATATGATGATATCGGGTGCCGATTCAAAGGCAGTCAGCCAGCTTCGCTTGTGGCGCGCAAGAGACACTCATAACTTTGATATGGCTCTCTTTACACAGGGACAGTATACAAAGGCACTTGAGGATAGCATCAATGCAGAAACCATCTCAAAGGTGCTCTATCCCTCCGATAATCACACCGAGGGTAAGCTGCTCCGTCTTTCACAGCAGTATTTCCTCGTCTCTGCATCTTGTCAGAGCATAATCCGTGACCATATGGCGGTCTACGGCACACTTGATAACCTTGCGGATAAGGTGGCTGTTCATATAAACGATACCCATCCCGCACTCTGTATTCCCGAGCTTATGAGAATACTCATTGACGAGTATTTCTTTGATTGGGACAGAGCTTGGAACACAGTTGTTCGTATCTGCTCTTATACTAACCACACTGTTATGCCCGAGGCACTTGAGACATGGAATGAGGATCTCTTCAAGCTCAAGCTCCCGAGAATCTATATGATAGTCAAGGAGATAAACGAGAGATTCTGTCGTGAGGCGTGGAAGAGCTTCCCCGGCAACTGGGACAGAATTTCGAAGATGAGTGTTGTAGGATACGGTCAGGTAAGAATGGCTAACCTTTCTGTAATAGGCTCTCACTCTATAAACGGCGTTTCAAAGCTTCACTCTGATATTCTTAAGCGCTCAACCTTTAAGGACTTCAATATGATGTATCCCGAGCGTTTCCACAATGTAACAAACGGAATTGCACACCGCCGTTGGCTTTGCTATTCAAATCCCGAGCTTGCAGCGCTTCTTGATGAATGTATCGGAACAGGCTACCGTCACGATTCACTTCAGCTTGGCGAGTTTGCAAAATTTGCCGACGATAAGGAAGTGCTTCAGCGCGTAAGAGCTATAAAGCACGATAATAAGATCGCATTTGCAAAGCGCCTTTACGAAAAGGCAGGCAAGAAGCTTGATACCCACTCTATATTTGATGTACAGATTAAGAGACTTCACGAGTATAAGAGACAGCTTCTCAATGCTCTCAATATAATCAATCTCTATCTTGATATTAAGGATAACCCTAATAAGGAGGTCGTACACAAGACCTTTATTTTCGGTGCAAAGGCAGCCCCCGGCTATATGATGGCAAAGAAGATAATCAAGCTTATCTATTGCATAGGTAAGGAGATAGAGAACGATCCCGTTGTACGCGACAAGATGTCGGTAGTATTCCTTGAGGATTACAATGTTACAATGGCAGAGGCTCTTATTCCCGCTGCCGAGATAAGTGAGCAGATCTCTCTCTCAGGTAAGGAAGCTAGTGGAACAGGTTGTATGAAGCTTATGATGAACGGTGCTATGACTATAGGCACACTTGACGGAGCGAATGTTGAGATGCTTGATGCGGTTGGCGAGGATAATATGTATATCTTCGGTCTTACAAGTAACGAGGTAGATGACCTCTGGCTTCGCGGATACAATTCTGTTGAATTTTATACGAATAACGACAGAATTCGTAGAATTATAAATCAGCTTATCATCGGCTTTGCAGGCGAGTCCTTTGCCGACATCGCGGCATATCTCACCACGGGCCCTGGTATTGCTGACCCCTTTATGTGTCTTGCTGACTTTGAGTCCTACAGGCTTACACATGAGCAGATGATAAAGGATTACTGCAATAAGGAAAAGTGGAACCGCATGTCGCTTATGAACATTGCCGCATCGGGATATTTCACAGCTGACCGTTCTATCGGTGAGTACGCAGAAAAATTCTGGAATATAAACAGACTTAACGAAAACAACTGATAAGGAAATAGTTTATGATAACCAAACTGACGCCTCGGGGCGAGCTTTTGCCGAGAATACGGAAGACCGTATCGGCAAAGGATGCCTCTCTCCTCGGCGCATTTGAATACGGAACAAAGCTTGATATTACTGTCGAGGCGCCGAGAAAGCTTGGCGCCTCGGCGGTGGTCTTGCGCGTTCGTTGCGATGACACCGGAGCCGAGAGGGATATACCTCTTGGCTTTTTGCATACCGAGGAGGGAGTTGATGTCTATTCAACAGAGCTTGACCTCGGTGAGTGGTGCGGAGAGTGCTGCTCGGGGCTTTTCTATTATGAATTGCTCTTTTTGCGCGGCTTTGACACTCTTTTTACCGACAGCATAAATAATGTTGATTTCAACCTTTCGCCTCATTCCGCGCGCCACTTCAGGCTTCTCGTTTACGAGAAGGGCTTCAAAGCTCCTGCGTGGTTTTCGGGCGGAGTTATGTACCATATATTCGTAGACCGTTTTAAGCGCGGTGAGGGTGAGGTAGACCTTTCGCGGGAGGATGCCTTTATCAATGAGGACTGGGACTGCGGAATACCACAGTATCCCGAAAGGCGCGGAGACCCGTTGCCGAACAATGTCTTTTTTGGTGGAAACCTATGGGGCGTTGCTGAAAAGCTTGATTATCTTGCTTCGCTTGGCATTACGGTCATCTATTTGAGCCCTGTTTTCAAGGCATATTCAAACCACAAATATGACACGGGAAACTATCTTGAGATAGATCCGATGTTCGGTGGAGAGAAGGCATTTGAGAGTCTTATTGCCAAAGCACGCGAGAAGGGAATAAAGATAATCCTCGACGGCGTTTTCAATCACACAGGCGATGATAGCCTCTATTTTGATAAATACGGAAAGTATGGCAAAACAGGCGCATATTCAAACGAGAATTCTCCCTTCAGGGATTGGTTCTGCTTCCGCAATTATCCGGATGAATATGAATCGTGGTGGGGCATTGATATTCTGCCAAAGCTGAATCTTCACCGCGAGGAATGCAGAGAATATCTTGCACGAGAGGTTGCCGAAAAATATATAAATATGGGAATCGGCGGTTGGCGTCTTGATGTTGCCGACGAGCTTCCCGATGCCTTTCTTGACGAGCTTCGCTCAAATGTGAAGCGCGCCTCGGACGATGAAGGAATAATAATCGGTGAGGTTTGGGAAAATGCTGCAGAAAAGATGGCATACGGACATCGCCGCAGATATTTCAGAGGGCGGCAGCTTGATAGTGTGATGAACTATCCTCTGCGGAATGGTATACTTGCCTTTGTGCGTTACGGGGATGCAGAGCTGCTTTCGGATATACTCAAGGAGCTTTACTCCTCATACCCAAAGACGGTATGCGACAGTCTTATGAATATCCTCGGCACTCACGATACAGAGAGAGTGCTTACCCTGCTTGGAATGAGCGAGAGAGAGGAGAGAGGACTTTCAGATATGCCCAACGGACTGCTTTCGATAAAGAGGCTTGATGACAGGGCGTGTGCTGTAGCTGTAAAAAAGCTGAAGGTCGCTTCTGCTATTCAGTACACAGTCTTTGGTGTGCCTAGCGTATTTTACGGAGATGAGGCAGGACTTGAGGGGTATCATGACCCATTCTGCCGTATGCCCTATCCTTGGGGCAGAGAAAAGGATGAGCTCGTGTCACATTACACCGCGCTTGGCAGGCTTCGCCGAGAGCATTCGGTGTTTGCTGACGGAGAATTCAGAATTCTCACTGCAGAGGATTCATTTATCGCATTCGAGCGGGCAAATGAGAACGAAAAAATCGTTGTGCTTGCAAATATGGGCAACCAATGTGTTGAATATTCGCTTTGCGGTAAGGAATCGCTTTCGGGTAAGGAATATGACGGCACAGTTGAGCCCGAAAGTGTGAAAATAATACTTTGCGAGAAGGAAGCGGAGGAATAATATGGGACTTTTTTCAAAAATCTTTAAAAGAAAAAGCAAAAATCCCGATAGCAAGGCTTTTCGCTGGGAAATGGCAAGAAGCATTTGCGGCAAGCATATAAAATATGTCACTGAAAAGAGAAACGGTGTTGATGAGGTAATAGGTCGCTCGGGCGGACTTAATATCCGCGATGATGAGCTTTTGGTCTTTGCCTCGGCTGATGTGCTCTTCAGATGTAAGATAGACGAGCTCCGCGCGTGGGAGCTCCTCTCAAAGGACGGCGTTGTGTTAACAGGTCCCGATCTTGAGCACGGCGGAGTTGAGAGAACGATAATAGCCTTCTATGTTTATTATAGATAAGGGGAAGATATGGCAAGCATAAGAGATTACAGAATAGTTATTGCAAAGGATGCCACATTTAACGAGCTTCGTGCGGCAGATATAGTTTCAAGATATACAAAGCTCGTAACGGGGTATAATATTCCCATAGTAAGAGATGATACTCCCCCAATCGAGTGTGAGATAGCTATCGGAAGAACGGCGCGTGAGGCACTTGACGGACTTGCCTTTGACCGACAGGAGTGGCGCGAGTTTGATTTTCTTATAAAATATGTTGGTGAGAGACTCTACCTTGTTGGACTTGGGGTTGACCAGACCTATAAGAATGAGCCATTCCGTTCATATGTTTATATCAATGACGGAGAGTACGGAACAGTTCTCGCGGCAGAGCATTTTGTTGAGAATACGCTTGGCTGTGAGATAGTCTTTACACAGTACGATGGATTTGATGAAAAGAGTGATGTTACGATAGATGAGAGCGCCGAGTATGACTATACTCGCGAGCGCTTTGATGCGGAACTACCCGTACGCATAGACGGAACGGCGATGTATTCCATTCCAAGCTCTAATCTTATTGCGCAGGACTGCACCGTTTTGCGAACAAAAGAGGGAAGACTTGTTGTTATTGACGGAGGCAGACATGGACAGGCAGAGCACATTGTAAGATGCCTTGAGGCACTTTCTGACGGCAAGCCCGTTATAGAGGCTTGGCTGCTTTCACATCTTCACAAAGATCACTACGGTGTTCTTCACGATATTCTTGAGAGTGAGGAGCTCCGTTCAAGAATAACTGTCAAGAAATTTTATCATCACCTTTTGCCCCTTGATTATTATATAGAAAAAGCCCCCGATAAGGAGGCGGTTTTTGAAGAAGTAATTGCCCGTCTTGAAACGATGAGAAATGTATGGGGGACAGAGATGTGCGAGGTCTCGGTAGGAGAGCACATAACTGTTGATGAGCTTGATTTCAAGGTGCTTCGCATACCCGTGCTTCACGAGGGAGAGCGTGTAATGGGAGTTAATGATTCAAGCGTTATCTACAAGCTTTTCACGCACGGACAGAGTGTGCTTTTCCTCGGCGATGCAGAGCAGAGATGTGACAGAGATCTTCTTGATGATTGTGCGGATGAGCTGAAGAGCGATGTTATGAAGATACCGCATCACGGAAACGGAAATCTTTCAAAGAAGTGTTATGCGGCGATCTCGCCGAAGCTTTTCTGGTTCCAGACCTGCGAGCGAGATTGGTATAGCGATGGCGGTGAGGGGCAGAGTACGAGAAATATAGGTATGATACGCACTCATTATTACATAAAATCTCTCGGTACAGAAAGCAAGCGTATATTACGCGATTCAAAGGGATTAATCACTTTTGAATTTCCAATAAAGGGAATTTAACAGTATGATTTTATCATTTTTTACAAAAAAGTAATTTTTTTTAAATAAGTAATTGAAAAAGGCTACAAAATGGTGTATAATGATACCATAGTTTTCTTGAAATAAAAAAATTATTATATTAAGGAGAAAGAAAAATGAAGAAAATCATAGTTGTTACCCTCGCACTTGTAATGGCTCTTATGATGTGCGCAAGTGCCTTCGCAGTAGAGCATACCCAGACAGGAACACAGGATATTGATGTTAAGGCTCAGTATTCCGGCACAATCACAACCCCTAACAAGGTGTGCGTTGACATTACTTGGGGAAAGATGGAATTCACATACAGCGAGGCAGGAACAAAGGATTGGGATGCAACCAAGCATGAGTACACAAATAACACAAGTGATACGTGGACAGGTGAGGGCAACACAGTAACCGTTATCAATCACTCTAACATTCCTCTGACTATTTCGCTTGAGTTTAAAGCAGATGCTACTTATTCGCTTGTAACAGGTTCTTTTGGTGAAAAGGCTTCATTTGATCTTGACAGCGCGGTTAATACAAAGTATGACGAAGCTCCTAAGGATACGGCAACGCTCACACTTGACGGCCAGCTTGCAGACACTGTTTCGCAGATGACAAAGATCGGTTCTATTACAGTAACTATCGCTGAAAAGACTACAACAAATCCCTAATGAAAACAATAAGCCCGACAGACTTAAGTCTGTCGGGCAATTTTTTATTTTCTTTCTGCCTTTGCCTCGCACCAGAGACAGCGGTAAATTCTGTGCTTCTCATCGGTGAGATTGAATACATGGGGCAGCTCCTGCTCGGTTGATGTTATACATCTAGGGTTCTTGCAGAGAATAACATTGGTTATTCTTTTTGGCAGATCAAGCTTCTTTTTGTCAACAAGAGTGCCGTTTTTGATGAATACGATGGTAGCGCCGGGATCAACATAACCGATAGCATCAAGGTCTATCTTAAACTCTCCGTCTATCTTGATAATATCCTTCTTGCCCATTTTATTGCTGTGGGCATTCTGAATGATAGCCACCTGGCACTCAAGCTTCTCCATTCCAAGCATGTTGTATATTTCAAGCGCCTTGCCGGCAGTGATATGGTCGATAACTATGCCGTTTACGATAGAATCTATATTCATATCTGTACCTCCAAAAGCTTAAGAATAAGGCTCATACGCATTATTTTTCCGTTATATACCTGCTTGAAATAGCATGCGCGGGGATCGTTATCAATGGCAACGGCTATCTCGTTTACACGGGGCAGGGGATGGAGAATGGCAAGGTCGGGCTTTGCGGTCGCAAGCTTGTCGGGAGTGAGGATGTAACTGTCCTTGAGACGAAGATAATCCTCCTCGTTAAAGAATCTCTCGCGCTGAACTCTTGTCATGTAAAGTATATCAAGCTGGGGCATAACACTTTCAAGGTCTGTTGTTTGGATATACTCAATACCACTGTTTACAATGATGTCCTTTTTGATGTAGCTCGGCACCTTAAGCTCAACTGGTGAGATGAGCACAAACTTGATGCCCGTATATCTTGACATTGCCGAAATGAGCGAGTGTACAGTACGACCGAACTTGAGGTCTCCGCAAAAGCCTATGGTGAGGTTATCGAGTCTGCCTTTCTCGCGATGAATGGTAAGGATATCTGCAAGTGTCTGTGTTGGGTGATTGTGTCCGCCGTCACCTGCGTTGATAACGGGAACAGTTGCGTTCATAGAAGCCACAAGAGGTGCACCCTCCTTGGGGTGACGCATGGCAATGATATCCGCGTAGCAGGAGATGGTCTTTGCTGTGTCTGCTATGCTTTCTCCCTTTGCGGCAGACGATGAAGCCGCGCTTGCCATGGAAATTACATTTCCGCCAAGCTCATACATAGCCGCCTCAAAGGAAAGGCGGGTGCGTGTTGAAGGCTCAAAGAAAAGTGTAGCAAGCTTTTTGCCGTGGCATGCCTCACTGTATTTCGTGGGATTGGCTATGATATCCTCTGCGACCTCAATAAGCTCTGCGATCTCCTCAACAGAAAGCTCTTGAATATCAATAAGGCTTCTCATTATTTGCCGCCTCCGATCCAGGACTCGTCGGAAGGATTATTTCTGAATGCAATAAGGCGTGCAACATCCTCGGGCTTGATATATCCCGTCTCTGCCGCAACCTCTGCGATAACATCAAAGTTTGTAAGGCTAACATTCTTGAGATCTGCTGCCGCAAGTCTGTCAATGCCCTTCTGCATGCCGTATGTGAAGATAGAAACTATACCAAGCACCTCGGCTCCAGCCTCACGAAGAGCATCTGCAACCTCAATAACGCTACCGCCTGTTGAGATAAGATCCTCAACTATAACGACCTTGTCGCCCTTCTCAAGCTTGCCCTCAATTCTGTTCTGTCTGCCGTGATCCTTGTTGCCAGAGCGAACATAGCCCATAGGCATATCAAGAATGTGTGCTGTGATAGCAGCGTGCGCGATACCTGCGGTCGATGTACCCATAAGCACCTCGGCATCGGGGTAGTTCGCCTTAATAGTCTCTGCAAGTGCATTTTCAACATCGTCTCTTACCTCGGGAGCTGTGAGAGTGAGTCTGTTGTCACAGTAAACGGGGCTCTTTATGCCTGAAGCCCATGTGAAGGGCTCGTCGGGACGGAAAAATACTGCCTTTATTTTAAGCAGGTCCTTTGCTATAGTTACCTGAATATCGTTCATTTTTATGTTCTCCTTTTTATTTATTTCAGTCAACAAATTCATCAACGCATCTCTTGTAAGCGGCAACGGGGTCTGCTGCGGCGGTTATCGGTCTGCCAACAACGATATAATCCGAGCCTATTCTCTTTGCCTCTGCGGGTGTCATAACTCTTACCTGGTCGCCCTTGTCGCCATCTGCGAAGCGTACGCCGGGAGTTACAGTTACGAAATCCTTGCCGCAAACTGTGTGCACCTTTTCTGCCTCAAGGGGAGAGCAAACAACTCCGTCAAGTCCTGCGAGCTTTGCGTTGTGTGCATAATGCTCAACGACCTTGCCGATGTCCTCCTTGATAAGAAGGTCATTTTCCATTCTATCCTGTGAGGTTGAGGTGAGCTGTGTTACCGCGATGAGTATGGGGCGTGTGCCGTCAGGTCTTGTAAGTCCCTCAAGCGCTGCCTCCATCATAGCGATAGTGCCGCTTGCGTGAAGGTTGGTCATGTCGACATCAAGAGACGAAAGAACAGCCATAGCCTTCTTTACTGTGTTGGGGATATCGTGGAGCTTGAGGTCAAGGAATATCTTATGTCCTCTTTCCTTTATCTCCTTAACGATTGCGGGTCCCTCTGCGTAGAAAAGCTCCATGCCTATCTTTACGAAAGGCTTTCTTTCTACCTCTGCGAACTTGTCAAGAAAGTTCATTACATCTGCCTTTGACGAAAAGTCACAGGCAATAATTACATCTTTTCCCATTAGTGAGCACCTCCGATTATTTCACTTAAATTTTGGATTCTGTATTTATTCATAACGCGAGGAAGATCCTCGATTATTTCCTTTGCAGCCATGGGGTTGGGCAGATTTGCCGTTCCAACCTCAACGGCGGTAGCACCCGCCAGCATCATTTCAATTACATCCTCGGCAGACGATACGCCACCCATTCCCACTATCGGTATTTTTACAGCCTCATAGACCTGATATATCATTCTGACTGCTACAGGCTTTATAGCGGGGCCCGAGAAGCCGCCCATCTTATTGGCAACGACAGGCTTTTTTGTCTTCAGATCAATCTTCATTCCGAGCATTGTGTTTATAAGGCTTATGCCGTCAGCACCTGCCTCCTCGCACGCTTTTGCGATGGATACAATGTCGGTGACATTGGGGGTGAGCTTTATGATTATAGGCTTGTTCGTGACCTTCTTTACCGCGCGGACAACACTTGCTGCCGCTTCGGGAGAGGTGCCAAACGAAATTCCGCCGCCGTGTACATTGGGGCAGGAAACATTTACCTCAAACCATCCTATCTGCTCCTCGCCGTCAAGTCTGCGGCAGACCTCGGCGTACTCCTCAAGCGAAAATCCGCAGACATTAGCCATTACAGGCTTTGAAAAGCACTTTTTAAGCTCGGGAAGCTCGTGGGCGATAACTGCTTCAACGCCGGGGTTCTGAAGTCCTACCGAGTTTATCATGCCCTCTGCACACTCTGCGATTCTTGGGGTGGGATTGCCAAAGCGAGGCTCAAGAGTAGTTCCCTTGAAGGAAAAGCTGCCAAGACAGTTTATATCGTAAAGCTCGGCGTACTCATATCCGTAGCCAAAAGTTCCACTTGCGGGAATTATGGGGTTATCAAGCTCGATGCCGAGCAAATTTACCTTCGTGTTTACCACAGTATTTCCTCCTTCTCAAAGACGGGGCCGTCCTTACAAATTCTCTTGTTGCCGAAATTGGTCTTGCAGCTGCAGCCCATGCAGGCTCCAAAGCCGCAGCCCATACGCTCCTCAAAGCTGAACTGACCGCTTGTGACGGTCGCGTTGTATATAGCCTTCAGCATAGGCATCGGACCGCAGGTGTAAAAGTAAGTGTAGCTGTTGACTTCCTTCATCGCGTCAGTAACGAAGCCCTTTGTACCAACGCTTCCGTCGGCAGTTGCGACGAGCACACGCGCGCCGAGAGCCTCGAAATCCTCGCGGCAGAATATCTCATCGGCAGTATTAAAGCCAAGGATTACCGTAGGCTTTTTGCCCTCCGCAATGAGCTTCTTACAAAGCGCATAAAGAGGGGGAACACCAACACCGCCTCCAAGGAGTAGGGGAGCGTCTCCGCTCTTCTCGGTGTCATAGCCATTGCCAAGACCCACGAGAATGTCGAGCTCCTTGTCCACGGGGAGAGTTGCCATATATTCGGTGCCCTCACCGACTGCCTTATAGATAAGTGTCAAAGAGTCAGCTGTGTAATCACAAACCGAAATAGGACGGCGCAGATAGTAGCCCTCAAGTGCGATGTTTACAAACTGTCCGCATCCGCCGATGCCGCTTGCATCACCCGAAAGCATCATTTTGTAGGTGTTTTTGGCAATGCACTCATTTTTTTCTATCTTAAAAATTACCTGCTTCATTTTTTAGTCCTTTCTGTAAACGAGCCTTCCGTCATAGATGGTTGCAAGGTTTCTTCCGTATATGTGCTTGCCCTCGAAGGGAGTTGCTCTGCCGAGGGAGAGAAACTCATTGGGGTCAACGGCGTATTCATCGTTAAGATCCCATACTGAAAAACCGACATCGCTTTCAATTCCAAAGCGTACGCGTGGGTTAAGTGACATAAGGGCAACAAGTTTCTCAAGAGATATGATGCCTGATTTTACAAGATCTGTGTAAAGCACAGGGAATGCCGTCTCAAGTCCGACAACTCCCATAAGGCTCCCCGCAAGTCCGCGTGACTTTTCCTCTGCAGAGTGGGGCGCGTGGTCGGTCGCTATCATCTCAATAGTGCCGTCACAGATGCCTTCAACAAGAGCTTCTCTGTCAGCCTCCGAGCGAATGGGCGGATTCATCTTGAATCTGCCGTGCTCTCCGAGCATTGAGTCATTCATGGTGAGGTAATGAGGGCCTGTCTCACAGCTTACATCAAGTCCCGATTTCTTTGCCTCGCGGATAAGAGATACGCTTTCTTTTGTGGAGATGTGGCATACATGATAAGAACAGCCCGTTTTTGCTACAAGCTCAAGGTCGCGCGCGATAGGTCTCCACTCACTCTCGGAGCATATACCAAGGTGACCGTGCGCCTTTGCGTACTCGCCATCGTGAATATAGCCACCGCGGAGCAGGGAATTATCCTCACAGTGTGCAACTATCATCTTGCCGAGTGACTTGGCTTTTTTCATGGCTTCAAGCATCATCTCGTCGCTCTGCACACCGCGTCCGTCGTCCGAGAACGCGATAACATCGGCTGCAAGCTTGTCCATATCGGAAAGAAGCTCGCCAAGCTGTCCTTTTGTTATTGTTCCATAGGGGTAGACAGCAATGGTGGCCTTTTCTTTTATTGCGTCAAGCTGAAGGTCGAGGTTTTCCTTTGTGTCAGGACATGGCTTGAGATTCGGCATCGTGCAGACAGCGGTGTAACCGCCGCGAGCCGCCGAGCGCGAGCCGCTTGCAGTGTCCTCTTTATAAGAAAAGCCCGGCTCACGAAAATGCACATGCACATCGCAAAATCCGGGTAAAACACATACGGGTGAATTAAATTCAAAAGCAGAAGAAAGACCGTCATACATAACATCGGTCTCTATCTTTGTCTTTTCAAATGTCTCACCGTTATAAACTGTAGCGTTGTTAAGTAAAAGCTTCATCTAAAACTCACCTTAATAAATACATATTTATTAAATTATAGCATAACAGAGAATATAAGTCAATAGGCGAAAGCAAAAAATAACGGCGCACTTTTGTGCGCCGTATTGTCAATTTTTACTCCTCGGAGGGAGTGATAAGTCCGTAATCTCCGTCGCGTCTCTTATAGACAACGCATACCTCCTCGCTCTGATCGTCTCTGAATACGAAGAAATCGTGACCGAGCAAATTCATCTGCATAATAGCCTCCTCGGGAGACATTGGCTTGAAATAGAAGGCCTTTCTGCGGATTATGAACTCATTATCCTCCTCGTAGTCCTCGCCCGTTTCAAAAATTCCTTGCTCAAATGCGCCCGAGCGTATCTTCTTTTCAAGACGTGTCTTGTTCTTACGGATCTGGCGCTCAATAGAGTATATCGTTTTATCAAGAGCATTACGGAAGGTCTCGTCCTCTGCTTCACTGCGGAAGATGGTTCCGTATGCGTTTATCGTGATCTCAAGGCTTTTGAGGTTTCTTTTTGACGAGAGTGTGGCGGTTGCTACTGCCTCATCGCCAAAGTACTTGTCAAGCTTTGCAAGCTTTGCCTCAATGGCTTCTTTCATTTCAGTCCAAACATTCATCTGTCTGCCGATAATGGTTACTTTCATCTTTCAATCCTCCTTGTGATAGAGTGGAGTTTTAACTCCATATTTATTATAACATTTTTATTTTTGTTTGTAAATAGTATATCATAAAAAATATTTATTCAATAAAATATTGTGCAATATAAACAAAAAAGGCATGAAATGTTAACAAAACTGGCTGTCATATTATCTGCGTTTTGTGTAAGATGTAGATAGAGGCGTAAAAGTGCTTCAAAAACGGGGAAAAATTTGCCTCTTTTCGCACGATTTATATTGAAATCACACTTGAAATATGGTATAATTTTTACAGACAGATTTTTTCAAAAACAGGGGGTAAAATATGGCTAGAAAGAAGAAAAAGAGCGGCTTCAGGGGCTTTTTGACAATAGTTACTCTGCTCGTGATAATCGCGGCGGTATTTTTATATGTCAATCCCGATTATGTGGGCTATATAAAGAGTCAGCTCTCAAATCTTTTCACAGATAAGGTTGAGGAAAACACCGATGTATATGTCAGCGGTGACCTTGAGATACACTTTATTGAGCTTGGAAACAAATATACAGGCGACTGTACATATGTCAAAGCAGGCGACATTGATCTTTTGATAGACGCAGGCTCAAAGGTCAGCTCTATTCCAACCATAAGCGCCTATCTTGATGCACATATGACCGACGATGTTATTGAGTATGTTATAGTTACTCACGCGCATCAGGACCACTATGCGGGATTTGCCACAGGCGAGAATACAGACAGCCTTTTTGATCTTTACGAGTTTGAGGTCATCATTGACTTTTCGCAGATAGAAAAGGACAAGGAAGAGGGCGCGATGTATAAAAATTACATAAGGGAGCGTGATGCCGAGGTTGCGGCAGGCGCGACTCATTACACCGCGGCAGAGTGTAGAGAGAGTGGAAATTACACCTTTTCTCTCGGAGAGGGAATTGAATTTGAGATACTTGACAGCCTTTACTATTATGAGGCAACATCAAGTGAAAATAATCACTCGGTATGTACCCTTATAAGTCAGGGTGACAATCATTTCCTTTTCACGGGCGACCTTGAGGAAAAGGGAGAAAAGAAGCTTGTTGAGATGAACGATCTTCCCGAGGTGGTGCTCTATAAGGCAGGTCATCACGGCTCAAAGACATCCTCAAGCGAGGAGCTTCTTTCTGTGATAAGCCCCGAGATAGTTTGCGTTTGCTGCTGCGCGGGAAGCTCCGAGTATACAGATGTTAAAGAAAACATGTTCCCGACGCAGGACTTTTGCGACAGAGTGGCGCCTTATACCGATAAGGTCTATGTTACAACACTGTGTGTTGACTATAAAAACGGCGTATTTGAGTCTATGAACGGAGACATAGTAGTCCGTTCAAGTGCCGACGGAGTAAGTGTTAAGGGAAGCGCAAATGACACGCTTCTTAAGGATACTGAATGGTTTAAACAAAACAGAACATGCCCCGAGGCTTGGGAGTAGAAAAAGCGCGGGAGGTCAAATACAGACCTCCCGCTAATTTTTGTATACAAAATATTAAATTTATTTAAATGCCCTTGAAAAGTGCAGGGAATTATGGTATATTTATTAAAGTGTGGTCTGCGCGTGGCGCAGATGCGGCAATAATCTTTAATAGGAGGCTCACATGAAGAAGATCGATCCAACTGTTCTGAAGGAGACGGCGTATATCGCTGCGTTTTCGTTTGTGCTCGGCGTGCTTATGCAAGCTGTCTTTCTAATTGTTGGAAGGTGGGATGTCACGGTATTGCTCGGCGGCATTCTCGGTTATCTTGCAACTGTGGGCAATTTCTTTTTAATGGGACTCACAGTACAAAAGGCTGTGACAAAGGACCAAAAGGAAGCAAAAAAGCTTATAAGACTTTCGCAGATGCTTCGATTTTTGTTCCTTGTGGCGGTAGCGGCACTTGGATATCTCGTGTCCTCCTTCAATCTTATCGCGGTGGTGATACCCTATCTTTTTTCCCGCATAGCTATTGCCGCAAGACCTCTTTTCAAGAATTTTTGATATATCAAGTTACTCAAGGGAGTGATGCTTTTGAAAAAAACAAATACATGCAGCAGATGGTTTCGCATAGTTGACATCTTCTACATTGTCATGATGGCTTTGCCTATTGTGGCAGGTATCGTTATCAAGGTGCTGACAGAGCCTCTCTCGGAGGGGATAAATGTTACAGGTGCGCGGATATATTTTACGATACCGATGCCTATTCAGGATTTCCCCATTACAGAGTCGCAGGTGAACTCGGCATTTGCACTGATAACTATCTTTTTCTTCTGTCTTTACATGACTCACGGAATAGGAGAACGCATAAAGCTCAAGAGACAGCATTTTGCAGAGCTTATTGTGGAGAAGGTAGACAAGCTTGTGATAGAAAATATGGGTGAATATTTTAAAGGCTATTCAGCCTTTATCATCGCGATAATGGCGCTGTCAGCGGTCTCAAGCCTTTTGTCGCTTGCAGGACTTTTCGCGCCTACCTCTGACATCAATATAGTTGGCGGTTGGGCGGTGCTCGTCTTTGTCCTGCTGACCTACTACAAGATGAAATGCGGATTTCTCAATTATCTTAAGGGCTTTACAGAGCCTGTCGCACTGCTTGCACCCATCAACTTTATAAGTGAGTTTGCAACGCCGATCTCAATGGCATTCCGTCATTACGGAAATATTCTCTCCGGTTCGGTAATATCGGTGCTTCTCGGTGCGGCGCTTGCAGGACTCTCAGCAAAGGTGTTTGGTTGGTTGCCCGGATTTTTAGGCGAGATACCTTATCTTCGTGTCGGACTTCCGGCGGTGCTGTCTATCTATTTTGATGTCTTCAGCTCGTGCTTGCAGGCATTCATTTTTGCGATGCTGACAATGCTCAATGTCTCGGGTGGATTTTCGCCTGACGATTATGAGAAATACCGTCGCAAGAAGCAGGAAAGAAAAAATAAAAAATTAAAAATAAACAACTAATATTTTTGGAGGAACTGAAAATGGAATTAGCAATAGGAATTATTCTCGGTTGCTGCGCACTTGGCGCAGGTTTGGCAATGATCGCAGGTATAGGCCCCGGTATCGGAGAAGGAAATGCAGTTGCAAAGGCTTGTGAGGCTATTGGCCGTCAGCCCGAGTGCAAGGGTCCCGTTACAACTACAATGCTTATGGGTTGTGCTATCGCAGAGACAACAGGTCTTTACGCACTTGTTATTGCGATACTTCTCATTTTTGTTGCGCCCAGACTGCTCGTAAACATTCTTGTAAATACGATTAAGGGACTCTGATAAGCAGCTTCAGAACGGAGAAGAGCTATGCAAAACTTAGATGTTATTTCGGTAAATCTCTGGCAGATGCTCGTGTCGCTCGTAAACCTCGTAATTCTTTTTCTTCTCATCAAGAAATTTCTTTACAAGCCTGTAAAGAAGATGCTTGAGAGCCGTCAGAGCACCATAGATGGTACTTACAGTGAGGCAGAGAAGGCAAAGGCGGAGGCACTTGCAGATAAGGCGGCATATGAGGAGAAGCTTTCGGGAGCTAAGGGTGAGGCAGAGGCGATCATACAGAACGCCGTAACACTCGCAAAGGCGCGCGAGAGTGAGATCGTGGCAGACGCAAGAGAGGAAGCGGCAAGCATCTTGCACGAAGCAAGAGAAAATGCCGAGCTTGAGCTGAAACGCGCAGAGGATATGATACGAGATGAGATCGTTGATGTATCGGCGCTCCTTACCGAAAAGATGCTTCGCAGAGAGATAAACGCGGAGGACCACAAAGAGCTTATTGACTCCTTTATAGAGGAGATAGGTGACGAAGATGGCACAGATCAGTAAGGAATATGCCGAGGCTCTGTTTGCTCTCGCTCTTGAGGGCGAACAGGTCGCGGAGTATGAAAAAAAGCTGTCGCTTATTGACAGCGTTATGGAGGAAAATCCCGAGTATATTGAGCTTGTTGACTCGCCTGCGGTGCTTCTATCGGAGCGTCTTGGTGTGCTTGATGAGAGCTTTGGCGATATGCCCGAGTATATCCTTTCATTTCTTAAGCTGCTCTGCGAAAACAGGCATTTCGGTGAGATAAGAAGAATAATAAGTGATTTTTCGGAGCTTGTAAGGCTTTCGGAAAATCGCGCGGAGGCGACAGTCTATTATGCGTCGCCGCTTGACGACGCTCAAAAGGCAGCTCTCATTGAGAGACTTGAGAAAAAGAGCGGCAAGAAGGTTGAAGCGGTGTATGTTTATGACGAGTCTCTTATAGGCGGCATCAAGGTAAAGCTTGACGATATAATGCTTGACGGCTCAATATCAGGACGCCTCAATAAAATTAAGGGAGTGATAGGCAAATGAGTAATCCCTCGGAAATAAGCAGTATCATTAAAACTCAAATAGAAAATTATAAGTCCCGCACCCAGATGACCGAGACGGGTAAGGTAATACTTGTCGGTGACGGAATAGCTAGAGTATGGGGACTTACAAGCTGTATGGCAAATGAGCTTCTTGAATTTGATGACGGAAGCTTTGGCGTTGCGCAGAATCTTGAGGAGGAGACCGTTTCTGTTGCGGTGCTTTCAAACAAGAACGGCATTCGTGAGGGTACGGGCGTTTCAAGAACGGGCAAGGTCTTGTCTGTTCCTGTTGGCGAAAAATTTCTCGGTCGCGTTGTGAATGCACTTGGTGAGCCCATTGACGGAAGAGGCGCTATTGAGAGTAGCGCTACCCGTCCTATTGAGTCGGAGGCTCCCGGTATTATTGAACGAAAGAGCGTTCATGTGCCGCTTCAGACAGGTATCAAGGCAATAGACAGTATGATCCCGATAGGCAGAGGTCAGCGTGAGCTCATTATCGGTGACAGACAGACGGGTAAGACCGAGATTGCTATAGATACCATAATAAATCAAAAAGACACGGGCGTTATCTGTATCTATGTCGCAATAGGACAGAAGAGTACCTCTGTGGCACAACTCGTCGGTGAGCTTACAAGAAACGGTGCCATGAGCTATACTATCGTCGTTTCGGCAACGGCTGCCGAAAGTGCGCCCCTTCAGTATATCGCGCCCTATAGCGGATGTGCTATGGCGGAATATTTCAGAGAGCAGGGCAAGGATGTCCTCATAATCTATGATGACCTCAGCAAGCACGCTGTGGCTTACCGTGCGCTCTCGCTTCTCATTCGCCGTCCTCCGGGCCGTGAGGCTTATCCCGGAGATGTATTCTATCTCCATTCTCGCCTTCTCGAGAGAGCGGCATGTGTTGATGAGGCATACGGCGGCGGATCAATAACTGCGCTTCCCATAATTGAAACACAGGCAGGAGATGTTTCGGCATATATTCCTACCAATGTTATCTCAATCACAGACGGACAGATATTCCTTGAGACAGAGCTTTTCCACTCTGGAATAATGCCCGCTATAAACCCCGGTATCTCGGTCAGCCGTGTCGGCGGCTCGGCGCAGCTTAAGGGAATGAAGAAGGTCTCGGGAGAGCTCAAGCTTATTTACTCGCAGTACCGTGAGCTTCAGTCCTTTGCACAGTTCGGAAGCGATCTTGATGCCGACACAAAGAAGAGACTCGCACTTGGTGAGCGTATTGTTGAGGTGCTCAAGCAGGGAAGAAACGAGCCTGTAAGAGTTGGCTGTCAGGTGGCTATCGTTTATGCAGCTATCAACGGATATCTTGACGCAGTTGAGGTAAAGCGCGTGCACGAGTATGAGGCAATGCTCTTCGCAAAGCTTGAAAATCAGTGCGGAGAGTGGCTCAAGAGAATTGAGGAAGGCTATTTTGAGGAGAGCGACATTGAGGCACTCAAAAATATACTTTCGGAAGTGCAGGTCTGATTTATGGCAGGCAATACGAAGGCACTGCGCGTGCGTATAAAAAGCGTCACCTCAACCCTTCAGCTTACAAAGGCGATGGGGCTTGTGGCGTCGTCAAAAATACGCCGTGCCAATGAAGCTATGATGAAAGCGCGTGAATATACCGAAGCGCTTCGTAAATCAATGTCTCCCTTACTCTCGGATACAGAGTGCCTCAAAAGCCCTTATATGCAAAAGAGGACTACAGACAGAACAAGGATAGTCATAATTGCAGGCGACAGAGGGCTTGCAGGTGGATATAATGCAAATATATTCAGACTTGCCGCAGGCTTTGCGGGGGCTGAATTCATACCGATCGGAAAGCGCGCATGCGAGAAGGTCGGCAAAAAAATAAATTCCTCCGAGCGCTTTTCGTTTGATGACGCGTATGCTATCGCCGATGTGCTTTGCAGAGAGTTTGCCGAGGAGAAATTTGACAGACTCGGTATCATCTATACGAAATACAACTCGGTAATGTCGCAGGATGCGGAGATCCGTTGGATCCTACCTCTTGAGAGGGAAGAGCGCACAGGCGGTGCAGGAACAATATTTGAGCCCGATTGTATAACGGTGCTCAATATGAGTGTTCGCGAATATGTTGCGGGAATGATAGTCGCGGCTGTCCGCGAAAGCTTTGCCTGCGAGGTCACTGCAAGAAGGATGGCAATGGACTCGGCAGGAAAGAACGCAAAGGAAATGATAGATAAGCTTGGTCTTGAGTATAATCGTGCAAGACAGGGAGCTATCACGCAGGAAATTACAGAAATCGTTGCCGGTAGCGGCAACTGACAGAGGTGATATTTATGGAAAAATTAAATATCGGAAAGGTTATTCAGGTCATGGGACCCGTCGTCGATGTCCGTTTCGGCGAGGGAGAGCTTCCTGAGATACTCAATGCACTTACCGTGCCGATAGGCGAAAGAACGCTTACCGTTGAGGTAGCACAGCATATCGGTGATAATACTGCAAGATGCATAGCGATGTCCTCAACAGACGGCTTGCAGAGAGGAACACCTGTAACCGATACCGGTGCACCTATAAGCGTACCCGTAGGTAAGGAAACCCTTGGAAGAATATTCAATGTTCTCGGTGATGCGGTAGACAATATAGAAACACCCAAGACTGAGGAGAGATGGAATATCCACCGTCCCGCCCCCAAGTACGAGGACCTCGCGACGAGTGCCGAGATATTTGAGACGGGCATCAAGGTCATTGACCTTATCTGCCCCTACTCAAAGGGAGGTAAGATAGGACTTTTCGGTGGTGCGGGAGTTGGTAAGACGGTTCTTATTATGGAGCTTATCAATAACATCGCCAAAGAGCACGGAGGCATTTCGGTATTCTCGGGAGTTGGAGAGCGTACGAGAGAGGGAAATGACCTTTACAACGAGATGAAGCAGTCGGGAGTTCTTTCGAACACAGCCCTTGTCTACGGACAGATGAACGAGCCCCCCGGAGCGCGTATGAGAGTTGCTCTGTCGGGACTTACTATGGCAGAGTATTTCCGTGACTCCGAGGGTCAGGATGTGCTTCTGTTTATAGATAATATCTTCAGATTTACACAGGCGGGAAGTGAGGTTTCGGCTCTGCTTGGAAGAATGCCATCTGCGGTAGGTTATCAGCCTACGCTTGCTACCGAGATGGGTGCGCTTCAGGAGAGAATTACTTCTACAAAGAAGGGCTCTATCACATCAATTCAGGCAGTTTATGTGCCTGCGGATGACCTTACAGACCCGGCTCCCGCAACCACCTTTGCACATCTTGATGCAACAACGGTTCTTGCAAGAAGCATTGCTTCACAGGGTATCTATCCCGCGGTTGATCCGCTTGAGTCGTCAAGCCGCATACTTTCTCCCGATGTTGTTGGCGAGGAGCATTATGCTGTTGCCAAGGAGGTTCAGAGAATTCTCCAGAGATACAATGAGCTTATGGATATTATCGCTATTATGGGTATGGATGAGCTTTCGGATGATGATAAGCTCCTTGTTGCAAGAGCAAGAAAGATACAGAGATTCCTCTCCCAGCCCTTTGATGTTTCCGAAAAGTTTACGGGTATTACCGGAAAGTATGTTCCTATAGAGGAAACTGTGCGTGGATTTAAGGAGATAATTGAGGGTAAGCATGATGACCTTCCTGAGTCTGCATTCCTTTTCGTAGGCACCATAGATGAGGCTGTTGAAAAGGCCAAGAGGGCACAGAAATGAAAACCTTCAGACTGACAGTCTCCTCGCCCGACGGAAACAAATTTGACGGAGAAGTGGTAAAGCTTGATGTGAGAGGCACATGCGGAGAACTTGCTGTAATGGCAGGACATATTCCGTTTGTAACTTCTGTGATTGCCGCACCCTGCGTGCTTCATTTTGAGGATGGGGACGAAAGGCGTGCATATAGCGAGGGCGGAATGCTCTGCGTCGGTACCGATAGAACTGTATTCCTTTCGGGAACATTTGCCTTTGAGGATAAGTAATAAAAAGCAGGTTTTGTATAGATTACAGGACCTGCTTTTTATATTTTGCAAAAAAAGCTGTAGAAAGGAAAAATATTTGCAAAAAAGCATTGACTTTCACAATGTGATGTGTTATCATACTAAAGTGATAAAGTAAAGAAAGGGGATCATACTATGAATCTCAAAGAAAATGAAGGCTACAATTTGCTCGTAAAGGCGATAATGTCACTTGAGACCGAGGAGGAATGCGAAAAATTCCTTGAGGATCTTATGACGAGAAAGGAGATACTTGATTCGGCACAGAGATTGCTTGTTGCAAAGCTTTTGTCGGAGCAGGTGGTTTACAGTAAGATAGCAGAGGAGACAGGTGCAAGTACTGCAACCATAAGCCGTGTAAACCGCGCATATTTGTACGGCGCGGGCGGTTATCGCGGAGTGCTTGAGAAGATAAAGGAAGAAAAATAAGCCACTCGGAGAAGATGATGAAATACAGTAATGTGATACTTAAGCCCGACGAAAAGGCGGTCTTTTCGCTTCGTGAGCTTTATCTTAAGTACGGATATCTGCACTATAAGGTTGGCAAATTTGAGGAATATGATCTTTATGCGGGAAACAAGAGCTTCCTTATAAGCGATAATATACTCACATTTACCGATACCAATGGCAGACTTATGGCGCTTAAGCCCGATGTAACACTATCAATAGTCAAAAATGTTGGTGACGGCAGTGCAACTCATAAACTTTTCTATAACGAGAATGTATATAGAACATCGGCATCGTCAGGTGGCTTCCGTGAGATAATGCAGACAGGACTTGAGTGCATAGGAAGCATAGATATATATTCAACAGCTGAGGTACTGATGCTTGCCTGTGAGAGCCTTTCGCTTATGAGCACCGACTCTCTGCTTGCCCTTTCGCATATGGGATATACACTCGGTCTGCTTGAGGAATGTGAGCTTGACTCTGCAAGGACCAGGGAGGCGCTTTCATACATTGAGAGCAAGAACGCTCAGGCGATATCTGCTATGGCAGACTTATTCGATATCGAAAAGGATAAAAAAGAGGCGCTTTGCTTTGTGGCAACAAGCTACGGCGAGCTTTCTTCACTCCTGCCGAAAGTTGAAAAATATTGCTTCAATGAGAGAATGAGTGCAGCTTACAGTGAGCTTTGCAGTATAGCTGCGGCACTTCCCGAGCGCAAGCTGTATATTGATTTTTCCCTCGTCAATGATATGAACTACTACGATGGTATTATATTCAAGGGATATATCAATGGAATACCTGATTCTATACTTTCTGGCGGTCGTTATGATAAGCTTGTCAGCAAGGTGGGCAAAAGTGCGGGAGCTATAGGTTTTGCGGTCTATCTTGACCTGCTTGAGCGCTTTGAGGAGGAGAGTACAGAGTATGATGTTGATGTGCTTCTTGTTTACGGCGAGGACGCAGATGCGGCAAAGGTCGCAGCGGAGGTGAGCTGTCTTGTGGCAGAGGGGAGAACTGTCAAGGCGGCTTCTATAGATGACGGAAGTGTAAAGTACAGAGAGAAGATAGCTCTCGGAGGTGCTTTGAAATGAAACAAATGATAAATATCGCGCTTCCCAAGGGCAGACTTGGTGAGAAGGCGTATAAAATATTTGAGGAGGCGGGCTATGAGTGTCCGTCTATACGGGAGGAAAACAGAAAGCTTATCTTTGAAAATGAGGAAAAGGGTGTAAGATATTTCTGGGTAAAGCCTTCTGATGTAGTCATTTATGTTGAGCGAGGCGCGGCAGATATCGGTATTGCCGGCAAGGATATAATTCTTGAGTATTCGCCAGACATATATGAGCTCTGCGATCTTGGCATTGGTAAGTGCCGAATGGCGGTGGCGGCAAAAAAGGATTTTCACGACAATCGCGGAAAGACACTTCGTGTTGCCACAAAATTTCCGAATATAGCGCGGAGCTATTATAATTCCCAAAGCAGAGATATTGATATAATCAAGCTCAACGGATCAATTGAGCTTGCGCCTATTCTCGGTCTTTCGGATGTTATTGTTGATATAGTAGAGACGGGAAAGACACTTCTTGAAAATGACCTTGAGCCAAAGACAGATATCGTACCGATAAGTGCGAGGCTTGTGGCAAACAAGGTGAGCTACAAATTTAAAAACAGTGAGATATGTGAGCTTTGCGATAAGGTAAGCACGCTTGTCTCGGGCAAAAAATAAGAGGAATAAAATGATAAAGATATTCAAATACGGCGAGGTCTCAAATGACGAGATATTCGCCAGAAGCGAAGCAAAATACGATGTTGAGGGTGCTGTTGCCGAGATAATAGCAAATGTAAGACAGAATGGCGATGCGGCACTTCGTGAGTATTGTCTCAAATTTGATAAGGTCAGACTTGACGCCATTGAGGTAAGCCGTGAGGAGATAGAGGCGGCATATGCCTCTGTTGAGCCTGAATTTATTGATATTCTTGAGAGGGCGGCAAAAAATATACACGCCTTCCATAGCCGTCAGGTGAGAAACAGCTTCGTTATAAACGAGACGGACGGAGTAGTTATGGGGCAGAAGATAATTCCCATAGAAAAGGTGGGCCTTTATGTGCCGGGTGGTACTGCGGCATATCCTTCGTCTGTACTTATGAACTGCATTCCCGCAAAGATAGCGGGCTGTTCCGAGATAGTTATGGTTTCTCCGCCAACCTGTAACGGCGGTATAAACCCAGTGATCCTCGCAGCGGCAAAAATAGCAGGTGTTGACAGAGTGTTTGCTATTGGTGGCGCGCAGGCTGTTGCTGCACTTGCATACGGTACAGAAAGTGTGCCTAGAGTTGATAAGATCGTAGGACCGGGAAATGCTTTCGTTGCTGAGGCAAAGAAGCAGGTATTTGGCAGAGTGGCGATAGATATGATAGCGGGGCCCAGTGAGATACTCGTGCTTGCTGACGGGACTTGTGACCCTGCAGTCATTGCTGCAGACCTTCTTTCGCAGGCGGAGCATGACAAGCTCGCAAGCGCGGTGCTTGTGACCGATAGCGAAAAGCTTGCAAAGCGCGTATCCAAGGAGCTCGAGAAGCAAATACCCAATCTCCTTCGTGCCGATATTGCCCGTGCATCAATAGATAATAATGGCAAGATAATCGTTGCTGACACGCTTATGGCGGCTATTGATATTGCAAATGAGATAGCTCCCGAGCATCTTGAGATCTGTGTTGACAATCCTTTTGATTACCTTGATAAGATAAAGCATGCAGGCTCGGTATTTCTCGGCAAGAACTGCCCTGAGGCACTTGGCGATTATTTTGCAGGTCCTAATCATACACTTCCAACAAGCGGTACAGCAAGATTTTCAAGTCCCTTGTCGGTTGACGATTTTATAAAGAAAACGCAGTTCACCTATTTCACCGAAGAGGCGCTTGGCAAGGTTGCAAGAGATGTTGAGTATTTTGCAACCAAAGAGGGACTTACGGCACACGCAAGAAGCGCTGTTATAAGAGGCGAGGAGAAAAAGAAGTAATATGAGTCGTTTTTTTAACGAAAAATATGCACATCTTGAGGCATACACCCCAGGGGAACAGCCGCGGGATATGAAATATATAAAGCTAAATACTAATGAGTCGCCCTTTCCGCCCTCAAAAGCGGTTATAGATGCCATTGATGAGGAGAGTGTAAAGGCGCTTCGTCTCTATCCAGACCCCGAGTGTCGCGAGCTGAAGGAGGCGATAGCAGAGCTTTACGGGGTGGAAAGAGAAAATGTATTTCTTTCAAACGGCTCTGACGATATTCTGAATTTCACATTTATGTCATTTTTTGATAAAAATGGAGTGGTCTTTCCCGAGATAAGCTACGGCTTTTATAAGGTCTATGCCGAGCTTCACGGGATTGATTATAAGACGGTTCCGTTGCGTGCCGATTTCTCGGTAGCCGCAGAGGACTATATTGATGTCGGAAGAAATGTTGTTATCGCAAATCCGAACGCCCCTACGGGAATGGCCCTCTCACGAGATGAGATAGAAAGGATCGTTGTGTCAAATGGCGATTCGCTCGTGCTCATTGACGAGGCATATGTTGATTTCGGTGGTGAGAGTGCGATAGAGCTTACTAAAAAATATGATAATCTTATTGTCTGCTGTACCTATTCAAAGTCTCGCTCGCTTGCTGGCGCAAGACTTGGCTTTGCTATTGCCAACAAGTCGCTCATTGCAGATCTTGAGAAAATAAAATATTCCACAAATCCATATAATATCAACAAACTCACGATGGCGGCAGGCCTTGCTGCTATAAGGGATAATGGCTATTATATGGATAATTGCCGCATTATTGAGGCAAACCGAGAGTATGCTACAAGCGAGCTTCGTGCGCTTGGATTTGATGTGCTGCCCTCAAAGGCGAATTTCATATTTGCAAGGAGCAGTAATATCGGTGGAGAGGATCTTTACCTTGCTCTTAAGGCAGAGGGGATTCTTGTAAGGCATTTCAAGACCGAAAAAATAAAGGATTACAACCGTATAACTATAGGAACAAAAGATGATATGGAGGCTCTTGTAGGTGCGGTGAAGAAAATTTTGGCGAGGTAAAAAATGAGAGAGGCTGTTATTGAACGCAAGACTGCGGAGACAGAAATTTATATAAAACTTAATGTTGACGGTAAGGGAGAAAGCAAGATTGATACAGGCTGTGGCTTCCTTGACCATATGCTCACTCTTTTCGCAAAGCACGGCCGCTTTGACCTTGATGTCAAGTGTGTGGGCGACATATATGTTGACTATCATCACACTGTTGAGGATGTTGGAATATGCCTTGGCACCGCATTCTCTCAGGCGCTTGGCGACTGCCGTGGAATAGTTCGTTACGGAAGCTTCCTTCTTCCCATGGATGAAGCCCTTGTTATGTGTGCCGTTGACTTTTCGGGAAGATATCATCTCTCCTACGGACTGAATATCCCGAGTCAGGTAGTGGGCAGCTTTGATACCGAGCTTGTTGAGGAGTTTATGCATGCGCTTTCAAGAAAGGCGGGGCTTTGCATACACCTTCGTCAGCTTGACGGCAGAAATTCGCACCACATAATTGAGGCGGCATTCAAGGCTCTTGCCCGTGCAATGTCGCAGGCGGTGGCAATCGATGTCCGCTTTGCAGATGAGATTCCCTCTACGAAAGGCGTGCTTGTATGATAGCTGTCGTTGATTATGGAGTTGGAAATCTTTTTTCGCTTTGCAGTTCGCTCAAATATATCGGTGCGGATATCGTTGTGACATCAAGTGCTGATGACCTTCGCCGTGCCGACAGAATTCTTTTACCCGGCGTTGGCGCCTTTGCCGATGCATCTGCAAAGCTCAAGGCGACGGGGCTTGATAAGGTGCTCTGCGAGGAGGCGGCAACGGGTAAGACTCTTATGGGCATCTGCCTTGGTATGCAGATGCTTCTTGAGAAGAGTCTTGAGTTTGGAGAATATGAGGGACTTAGTCTTATTGAGGGGACGGTTAAGCCTATTTTGGATATTGTGCCAAAAGAATACAAAATACCTCATATAGGCTGGAATTCTTTGAAATTCTGCGGCGAGAAAAATCCTATTTTCAAATATGTGAACGAGGGTGAATGTGTTTATTTCGTGCATTCGTATTACGGTGCCGATTGTGGCGATGCTGTGATAGCCACTACGGAATACGGTGCTCCGCTTACTGCTGCTGTGGCAAAGGGAAATGTCTTTGGAATGCAGTTTCATCCCGAAAAAAGCGGAGAGACAGGGCTCAACATTCTTCGCGCATTTTGCGAAATATAAGTTTGGAGACACTTTTTTATGAATATTTTTCCTGCTATTGATATAATCGGTGGAAAGGCTGTAAGGCTCGTTAAGGGCGATTACGCGCAGATGACCGTCTATAATGATTCTCCGCTTGCCGTTGCAAAGGAGTTTGAGGCAAAGGGTGCTAAATATCTGCACATTGTTGACCTTGAGGGAGCAAAGGACGGAACCACACCGAATATTGATGTTATAGCGCAAATAATAAGAGAGACCTCGCTTCTTGTTGAGGTCGGGGGCGGCATCAGAAGTGATGAAACGCTCAAAAAATATATTGACATCGGCGTGTGGAGGGCGATCCTCGGCACGGCGGCTATCAGCGATCCTGCTTTTCTTGAGAGAGCGCTTGCTCTGTATGGCGACAAAATTGCCGTTGGAGCTGATCTTTCGGGCGGCATGGTTGCGATAAAGGGCTGGCTTGAGGTAAGCTCGGTCAGCGGCAGAGAGTTCTTTGATAGAATGCAGAGCCTTGGTGTAAAGGGAATTATCTGCACAGATATTTCAAAGGACGGACTTCTCGGCGGCACGAATATTGAGCTTTACCGCTCGCTGTCGGAGAGCTTTACTATAGACATCACGGCATCGGGTGGAGTTTCATCGCTTGATGACATTAAAAAGCTCAAGGAAATGGGACTTTACGGGGCAATTCTCGGCAAGGCACTTTATACGGGTGCGCTTGAGCTTTCCGAGGCTATTGCTCTTTGTGAGGAGGAAGAATGATAACAAAAAGAATTATACCCTGCCTTGATGTGAGAGACGGGCGCGTGGTGAAGGGAACTAACTTTGACGGACTTCGCGATGTTTCCTCTCCTGTTGAGCTTGCCAAATACTATTCGCAGAACGGAGCTGACGAGCTTGTTTTTTACGATATAACTGCGTCATTTGAGGGCCGGGCACTCTTTACGGATATTCTCAAGGAGGTTGCCTCACAGATATTCATTCCTCTCACTGTTGGTGGCGGCATAAATACTATTGATGACTTTGACAGAGTGCTCAAGTGCGGTGCTGATAAGGTAAGCGTAAATTCGGGTGCTATCAGAGAGCCTATGCTTGTTTATGAGGCAGCAAGAAAATACGGTAGTCAGTGCGTGGTGCTATCGGCAGATATAAAGCGTGTTGACGGCTGCTTCCGCGTTTTTTCAAAGGGAGGAAGAGAGAATACCGGCATGGAGGCTATTGAGTGGATACGGCGCTGTGTTGATAACGGCGCGGGTGAGGTAGTAGTCAACAGTATTGATACAGACGGAGTCAAGCATGGCTTTGATATTGAGCTTCTCGGTAAGGTATGTGAGGCGGTGAATGTTCCCGTTATAGCATCGGGAGGCGCGGGCTGTATTGATGATTTTGTTGAACTCTTTTGCAAAATCCCCGATATTGATGCGGGACTTGCGGCTTCTATCTTCCATTTTGGTGAGGTTGAAATTTCCGCTCTTAAGCAAGAGCTTCGGGCAAAAAATATAAATGTTAGAATTTAAGAGGTCAGATATGCTTGATATAAATGAACTGAAATTTGATGAGAAGGGACTTATCCCTGCTATAGTTGTTGATGCGACCACCAAAAAGGTGCTTACACTTGCCTATATGAACAGAGAGAGCCTTGAGATAAGCATGAGAGAGGGCACAACCTGCTTCTGGTCGCGCTCGCGCAGTGAGCTTTGGAGAAAGGGAGAGACCTCGGGCAACCGTCAGCATATAGTGTCAATAGTTGCCGACTGTGACCGCGATGCGCTTACCGTAAGCGTAGTTAAGGATGGTCCTGCTTGCCATACAGGATCCGATTCATGCTTCAATGATACGGTTTTTGAGGGTGATATTGAGGGAGAGTTCTCTCTTGACTCGCTTATGAAGACCATTGAGGGTAGAAAGATAGAGAAAAAGGAGGGCTCCTATACCACATACCTTTTTGAAAAGGGAATTGACAAGATTCTCAAGAAGGTCGGAGAGGAGTCAACAGAGGTCATAATTGCAGGTAAGGCAAACGATAAGGCGGAGACTGTGTACGAAATAAGTGATCTTGTTTACCATGTTATGGTACTTATGATAGAGATGGGTATCTCACTTGAGGATATAAGAAAAGAGCTTGCCTCCCGTCATGTTATAGACCACAAGGTCAAGCAGGAGAAGATGACTAAATGATACCAAAATTCAATCTCCATACTCATACCACCTATTGTGACGGCAAAAATACCGCAGAGGAGATGGTGCTCTCTGCAATAGCTCTTGGCTGTGAGGGTATAGGCTTCTCGGGGCATTCATTTATCGGTGAGGATGACTTCTGGACGATGACCCGTGAGGGCACAGAAAAATATATAGCCGAAATAAATGCCCTCAAGAAAAAATACGAGGATAAAATAGAGATACTTCTCGGCATTGAGTATGATATTCAGTCAGAAGTAGACACAACACCGTATGATTACATCATCGGCTCGGTGCACCGCGTGCCCGTGGGCCAGTTTGATGTTGACCACACAGTGCCGATACTCAAAAAGATGGTAGATCAGTATTTCGGCGGAGACTTTTACGCACTTTGTGATGTTTATTACCGTGAGCTTTCAAGGGTCGTTGATAAGACAGACTGCGACATCGTCGGTCACTTTGACCTTGTGACAAAATTCAATGAGGACGGCTCACTTTTTGATGAGAATGACATGAGATACCGCGATGCGGCATTTGGCTGCCTTGATGTTCTCGTAAAAAAGGATGTCATTTTTGAGATAAATACCGGCGCTATTTCAAGAGGCTACCGAAAGGCACCGTATCCTTCAAAAATGATACTCAAAAGAATGGTTGAGCTTGGCTGTAAGATAACACTTACTACTGATTGTCACAGTGCAGCCGATATACTTTGCGCCTATGATGAGGCACTTGAGTATGCAAGAGAATGCGGAGTGAGTGAGATGTATTTTCCAAAGAATAAGGTCTTCATTCCATACAAAATTTAAGAACTTCCGTTTTTGGCAAATCAGGTCAAAAACGGGGGTTCTTTCTTTTTATTTTGACTTTGTTGTCGGTTTGGCGGATATATACATAAAAAAGACAAGATTTTTGTCTAAATTGCTGTGACAATAATTTCACAAAATTTATGGACAATAAAGGCGAGTTGTAGTATAATTAATAAGATAAGATGTATAGCTATGTCTTGTGCTCGAAAATCCGATAAGACTGCGAGGAAAGGTATATGAAAATAAGGGAAATTGCAGAGCTGCTTGATGCAAAAGTGCTTTGTGGCGAGGAGCTTATTGAGGGCGAGGTACACTCTGCCTGCGGCTGTGATATGATGAGCGATGTGCTTGCCTTTGTAAAGGAGCAGGCTGTGCTTATCACGGGCCTTTGTAATCCTCAGGTCGTAAGAACTGCAGAGATGATGGATATGCGCTGTATCGTTTTTGTAAGAGGCAAGATGCCTCAAAAGGAGGTAATAGCGCTTGCAGAGCAGTGCGGTATAGCAATTCTTGCTACAAGCGAGAGGATGTATGTTGCTTGCGGAAAGCTTTACGAGAAGGGTCTCTCGGGTGGGAGCGTGCTAGATGAGTGAGAGTGTAAATTTTCATTTTGAAATAGACGGTGATAACTTTACATCTGCGGGAGAGGCATCTGTTCAGGCAAAGAAGATGCTTCGTCAGATGGGTTTTTCAGCTGACACCATACGCAGGGTCTCGGTCGCAATGTATGAGGGCGAGATAAATATGGTAATTCACGCAAACGGTGGAACGGCTGATATCAATGTTTTCTGCGATAAGATAGAGATAATCCTTGAAGATAAGGGACCCGGTATTCCCGATATTGCGCTTGCTATGCAGGAGGGCTATTCAACTGCACCTGATAATATCCGTTCACTCGGCTTCGGAGCAGGTATGGGACTTCCCAATATGAAGCGCTACACAGATTCATTTGAAATAGAAACAGAGGTAGGAGTCGGAACGACTATTAAGATGACCGTAAATGTCTGATTCTTGCCGGATAAGAGGTGGATATGGCACAATATCTTCATTCGGTTACACTTGACATTTCCAAATGTAAGGGATGTACGAATTGCATAAAGCGCTGTCCTACCGAGGCGATAAGAGTCCGTGACGGACACGCGGTGATAAAAGAAGAAAAATGCATAGATTGCGGTGAGTGCATAAGACTTTGTCCGTATAAGGCAAAAAAGGCGATATACGAAAAGCTTGAGGATTTTGATGATTATAAGTTCAAAATAGCTCTGCCTGCGCCTGCGCTTTACGGTCAGTTTGACGAGGTTGACGAGGTTGACGAGTTGCTTGCGGCACTTCTTGCGTGTGGCTTTGATGCTGTGTTTGAGGTTTCTCGTGCTGCTGAAATTATTACCGAGTTTACAAGAAGGTATATGCGTCGCGATGACTTACCAAAGCCGATAATAAGCTCTGCATGCCCCGCAATTGTAAGACTTATAGGACTTCGTTTTTCCTGTCTTGCAGACAATCTTTTGCCGATAATGCCTCCCATTGAGTATGCCGCAAGGCTTGCAAGACGCGAGGTGCTTGAGGCTCATCCCGAGCTTTGCGATGATGACATATGCGTGCTTTTTATCACGCCTTGTCCCGCAAAGATAAGCTATATTAAAAATCCTATCGGTGTTGAGAAATCTGCCGTAAACGGCGCACTTCCCATCAGCGATATGTATTTCAGAATCCGTTCAAAGCGCAAAGAGATAAAGAATCCCCCCTTGCTTTCAAAGACTGGAATTATTGGTCTTAACTGGGCGGGAACAGGCGGCGAGGCTACCTCACTTCTGTCCGATAAATATCTTGCGGCAGACGGAATTGAAAACTGTATAAAGGTGCTTGATGAGATTGAAAACGGAACCATCCGTGATCTTGATTTTGTTGAGCTGAATGCCTGCAACGGAGGCTGCGTGGGGGGAACTCTCAATGTGGAAAATCCGTATATTGCCAAGGCAAGACTTCGTTCACTCCGCAAATTCCTGCCTATCTCAAGAAATAAGGTAGAGGAGAATATCTCTCTTGAAGAGGCAATGACAGAGGTCAGCTTCTTTGAGGAGAATGTAAGACTTTCTGCGGAGGAAAGAATGCGCGCGATAGAGAGAATGTCACGCACAGAACAGATCTACAAGGAGCTTCCGCATCTTGATTGCGGCTCGTGCGGCGCGCCGAACTGCCACGCTCTTGCGGAAGATATAATAAATTGCGACGCTTGTGAGGGTGATTGCCTCATCAGGCTCAGAGATGAGCATTATAAGTCGTAAAAAGGAGGTAACTATGAAGGTAGGTGAGCTCTGCTCCGCACTTGGAGCAAAGGCAATAGCTATGCCGTCGCCCGAAAGAGAGATCAAGGGGGCGTATGTAGGAGACCTTCTCAGCTGGGTAATGGGGAGAGCAGACCTTGATAACGCATGGGTGACGATAATGTCAAATGTGAATGTTATCGCGGTGGCATCACTTGCCGGTGTCGCCTGTGTTATATTTGCCGAGGGAGTGAGTCCAGATGCAGATGCGCTGAAGCGCGCCGAGCTTGAGGGAATAAATCTTCTTTCGGTAGATGGCGCGGCATATGAGACCTGCGTTGCGCTCTCGGAGCTTATATGAGCAGATATTATTACGATCTGCACATTCATTCCTGCCTCTCACCCTGTGCCGATAATGATATGACGCCAAACAATATAGTGGGAATGGCAACACTTAACGGACTGTCACTGCTTGCACTGACAGACCATAACACATGCCGAAATTGTCCTGCCTTCTTTGAAGCAGCCAAAAGACAGGGAATAGTGCCTGTTGCAGGAATGGAGCTGACAACTGCTGAGGATATACATCTTGTTTGCCTCTTCAGTGAGCTTGACGACGCTATGGCGTTTTCAGATGAGATTGCAAGGCATATTATGCAGGTGAAAAATCGCCCCGAGATATTCGGTGACCAGCTTATTCTTGACGGCGAGGACAATGTTATCGGCGAGGAAGATATCTTGCTTATATCGGCGACCGACCTTTGGGTAAACGATGCGATAGCACTTGCGCGTTCATTCGGCGCGCATGTAAGACCTGCGCATATAGATAGAGAATCAAACGGAATGATAGCCATACTCGGTGATGTGCCGAGTGAATACGGCTTTAATTTCGTTGAACTCAATGATAAGGAAAACAGAAAAGTCTATTTTGAGAATTACCCTTCTCTTGAAGGTAAAGAGGTTATTGTCTCTTCTGATGCTCACCATCTATGGGAGATAAGCGAGGCGGAGAATTACCTTGAGATAGATGATGAGCCGTATTCCTCGGCACTCGTCAGAAAAAGGCTTTTTGAGCTGCTTGAGGGCAGCATTTAAGATGTATTTATTTAAAAAATAAATAAAATAAAAAAAACGGAGGAAATTTTTCATTATGAAAAAGAATTTGACTACGGTAATGTTTCGTGGTACAAAGGCTCAAGAGGAAGAGCTCAATGCTGTAATTGAGAGCCTTCGCGACACCCCCGGTGCTCTTATGCCTATTTTGCAGAAGGCACAGGACATTTACGGATATCTTCCTATTGAGGTGCAGAGAATGATCGCACTTAAGCTTGGCGTGTCCGTTGAAGAGGTATATGGCGTGTCTACCTTCTACTCACAGTTCGCACTCAACCCCAAGGGAGAGGTTGCAATTGCTGTATGTATGGGAACGGCTTGCTATGTAAAGGGAAGCGGCGAGCTTCTTGACAGAATCTGTGAGGTTCTCGGCATGGAGGTTGGCGCTACATCGCCCGATGGTAAGTTCTCTATTGAGGCAACGAGATGTATCGGTGCTTGCGGACTCGCTCCCGTTCTTACTATCAATAACGAGGTTTACGGCAGACTTCAGAAGTCTGATATTGACGGTATTCTGGCTAAATACAGATAATCGTTATGAAAGAGCTTTCGCTTCATATACTTGATGTCGCAAAAAATTCCGTTAAGGCGGGCGCAAGTCTTATTGAAATATCAATAGAGCGCACAAGCGATGGAATGATGACAGTAAGAATTTCCGATAATGGCTGCGGTATGACCGAAGAGGTCGTACGCCGTGTCACAGATCCCTTTTATACAACGAGAACTACCAGAAAGGTAGGCCTTGGACTCCCTCTTTGGAGGCTTGCGGCTGAACAGACGGGAGGCAGAATGACGATAACTTCGTCTGTGGAAGAAGGCAAAAGTGGCACAGTGGTTGAGGCGATCTTCAATACGAACAGCATTGACTGTATGCCTATGGGAGACATAATCTCAACGGTATGCATACTTGTGGCGGGCAGTCCTGAAAAGGATTTTATCTTTACGGATAAGTCGGAAGAAAGAGCGATATCTCTTGATACACGCGAGATGAAGGCGGTGCTTGGAGAGGGAATATCCCTTGCAGAGCCCGAGATACAGACATGGCTTGCGGAGTATCTTCGTGAACAGTATAATAATTAAAACAAAATAAACGGAGGAAATTAAAATGAAAAGTTTAGCTGAACTTGCTGCTATCAAACAAAAGATGCAGGACAAGGTAGTTATTCGTGAGGGCGTTGCAGGCGTAAGAGTAGTTGTTGGTATGGCTACCTGCGGAATTGCGGCAGGCGCGCGTCCCGTTCTTAATGCATTCGTTGCGGGTGTAACAGAGAACGGCCTTGGCGATAAGGTAACAGTAACACAGACAGGCTGTATCGGCATCTGCCAGTATGAGCCCGTAGTTGAGATCTTCGAGGAGGGCAAGGATAAGGTAACTTATGTAAAGCTCACCGCAGAGAAGGCACAGGAGATAGTAAAAGAGCATCTCGTAGGCGGCAAGATCGTTGAAAAGTACACGATCGGCGCTAACAAATAAAACTGATTTTAACATACGAAAGGAATAAAGAAAATGGTAAGAACACATGTACTTATCTGTGGCGGTACAGGCTGTACCTCTTCTGGAAGCATGAAGATCAGTGATGCGCTTACAGCAGAGATTGCCGCAAAGGGACTTGAGGAAGAGGTTAAGGTAGTCGTAACTGGTTGCTTTGGTCTTTGCGCACTTGGTCCTATTATGATAGTTTACCCCGAGGGAACATTCTACAGCCAGGTTAGTGTAGAGGACGTTCCTGAGATCGTTGAGGAGCACTTCCTCAAGGGTCGTCCCGTAGAGCGTCTTGTTTACCATGAGGTAAATGACGAGGATAAGCATCACGCAACATCGCTCTCCGAGACAACCTTCTACAAGAAGCAGAAGAGAGTTGCTCTTCGTAACTGCGGAGTTATCAACCCCGAGAATATTGACGAGTATATCGCAATGGATGGTTATCAGGCACTTGGTAAGGTACTTACCGAGATGACTCCCGATGATGTTATCCAGACAATCCTTGATTCCGGTCTTCGCGGACGCGGAGGCGGCGGATTCCCCACAGGTCTTAAGTGGAAGTTCGCTTCGGGCAACAGAGGCAATGTTGTAAAGTACATCGGTTGTAACGCAGACGAGGGTGACCCCGGTGCGTTCATGGACCGTTCTATTCTTGAGGGTGACCCCCACGCAGTTCTCGAGGCTATGGCTATTGCCGGATATGCTATCGGTGCTGAAGAGGGTTACATATATGTTCGTGCAGAGTATCCTATCGCTATTCACCGCCTTGAGATCGCTATCAATCAGGCTCGTGAGTACGGACTTCTCGGCAAGAATATTTTCAATACAGGATTTAACTTCGATATTCACCTCCGCTTTGGTGCGGGCGCGTTCGTTTGCGGTGAGGAGACAGCTCTTATGACCTCTATCGAGGGTCACAGAGGTGAGCCCCGTCCCCGTCCTCCTTTCCCTGCAGTAAAGGGACTTTTCGGACAGCCCACAATCCTTAATAATGTAGAGACCTATGCTAACATTCCCCAGATCATTCTCAAAGGCGTAGACTGGTTCAAGTCTATGGGTACAGAGAAGTCTAAGGGAACTAAGGTATTCGCTCTCGGCGGTAAGATCACAAACACAGGTCTTGTTGAGGTTCCTATGGGAACAACACTCCGCGAGGTAATCGAGGAGATCGGTGGCGGTATTCCTAACGGAAAGACCTTCAAGGCAGCTCAGACCGGTGGTCCTTCCGGTGGATGTATACCCGCATCTCTTATTGATACTCCTATTGATTACGATAACCTTATCGCTATCGGCTCTATGATGGGTTCGGGCGGACTTATCGTAATGGATGAGGATACTTGTATGGTTGACCTTGCTCGCTTCTTCCTCGACTTCACAGTTGATGAGTCCTGCGGTAAGTGTACACCTTGCCGTGTTGGTACAAAGAGACTTCTTGAGATACTTGACAAGATCATCGCAGGAAACGGCGAGATGGAAGACCTTGACAAGCTTGAGGAGCTCTCCAACTACATCAAGTCTGCATCTCTCTGCGGTCTCGGACAGACTGCTCCTAACCCCGTTCTCTCGACACTCCGTTACTTCAGAGATGAGTATGTTGCTCACATCGTTGACAAGAAGTGTCCTGCGGGCGTATGTAAGAGTCTGCTCCAGTTCAAGATCGATCTTGATAAGTGTATCGGTTGCGGAATGTGCGCTAAGCAGTGTCCCGCAGACGCTATCACAAGAACCGATTATGTCGCTCCCGGCCACAAGCTCGCTTCCTTCACGATCGACACTGCAAAGTGCGTAAAGTGCGGCGCTTGTATGGATAAGTGTAAGCCTCATGCGATCTACAAAGACTAAGGAAAGGTAAGAGTGCAAATGGAAACTGTAAATATTAAGATAAACGGTAGAGAATATGCCGTTCCTCAGGGTTCGACTGTTCTCGAGGCAGCCAGAATTGCCAATATAGAGATTCCCACACTCTGCTATCTCAAGGATATCAACGAGATCGGCGCTTGCCGTCTTTGTCTCGTTGAGGTGTCCGAGGGCGGCAGACCCTTCAGAATGGTAACCGCTTGCGTTTACCCTGTAACTGAGGGAATGGTAGTTCTCACAAACACACCCAAGATCAATAAGTCGAGAAAGACCAACCTTGAGCTTCTTCTCTCGAATCACGACAGAAAGTGTCTCTCCTGCGTACGCAGCACCACCTGTGAGCTCCAGAAGCTCTGCAACGAGTACGGTGTTGACGAGGAAGCATTCGCAGGAACAAAGAACCACTATGAGATAGATGATAAGACACCTATCATCAGAGATAACAATAAGTGTATCCTTTGCCGCCGTTGTGTTGCTGCATGTTCTAAGGTTCAGGGCATCGGCGTTATCGGCGCAAACGACAGAGGATTTGACACACACATCGCAAGCGCATTTGAGATCCCGCTCGCAGAGACCTCTTGTATCAACTGTGGTCAGTGTATCGTTGCTTGTCCTGTTGGCGCTCTTTATGAGAGAGACGACACAGACAAGATCCTCGATGCTATTGCTGACCCCGCAAAGAAGGTATATATCTGTACAGCTCCTTCTGTAAGAGCACAGATCGGCGAGTGCTTCGGCTACGAGCCCGGCACCGACTGCGAGGGCAAGATGGTTGCAGCTCTCAAGGCTCTCGGTTTTGACGGCGTTTACGATATGAACCTTACTGCTGACCTTACCATTATGGAAGAGGCAACAGAGTTCCTTGGTAGAGTTAAGAACGGTGGTGTTCTTCCCATGATCACCTCCTGCTCGCCCGGATGGATCAAGTACTGTGAGCACTACTATCCTGAGTTCACAGAGAACCTCTCCACTTGTAAGTCTCCTCAGCAGATGTTTGGTGCTGTTGTTAAGACCTACTTCGCAGAGAAGAACGGTATCGATCCTAAGGATATCGTATTCGTTTCTGCTATTCCTTGTACAGCTAAGAAGTTCGAGGTAGGAAGACCCGGTCAGTCGGCAGCAGGCGTTCCCGATGTTGATATAGCGGTTACAACCCGTGAGCTCGGCAGACTCATCGAGAAGGCTGGTATCGATTTCAAGAAGCTCGGTGATGAGCAGTTCGATATTCCTTTCGATATCGGTTCTTCCGCAGGTGCTATCTTCGGTGCTACAGGTGGCGTTATGGAGGCAGCTCTCCGTACAGCAGCAGAGGTTATCGAGGGCAAGCCTCTTGAGACCCTTGAGTTCAATGAGGTTCGTGGTGTTGAGGGCGTTAAGCTCGCATCCTACAAGCTCGGTGGCATTAACCTTAATGTTGCAGTAGCTTCGGGTACTGCAAATGCAAAGAAGGTGCTTGACGCAGTTAAGGCAGGCGAACTCGATGTTCAGTTCATCGAGATTATGGCTTGTCCCGGCGGTTGCGTAAACGGTGGTGGACAGCCCATTCAGCCCGCAAGCGTTCGCGAGACAATCGACCTTCGTGCGGTTCGTGCAGCTGTTCTTTATAACGACGATAAGCACGCAGATATCCGTAAGTCTCACGAGAACTCTGCAGTTAAGAAGCTCTATGACGAGTATTTCGGCGAGCCCAACAGCCACAAGGCACACGAGGTTCTCCATACTCATTACATCAAGCGTGGACTTTAATTGATATAACAAAAACCCCTTGCCTCTCGGCAAGGGGTTTTTGTTATGAATTTTTATGAGACGGCTTTTGCGTCTGAAATAAGCTTTTGAAGCTTCTTGATAAATTCCTCTGATGATATAGTGTCATTGAACGGCGCGGAGAAAACAAGACCGTCACTATGCTTTATTATAATGCGTACAGACTTTACTTTGTAAGTGTTTTTTTCAAAGGTCAACTCCTTTTCTTCGGTTACTGTCTCGATATCTTCAATTTCTATATAGGGTATTTCAAGAAACTCGTTTTTTACTTCTATTGAGGTGAGAGAAACTGTGCGGGACGAGATAATAAGCGCATCGGTAAGTGGGTAGAGCACAGCTTTTGTGTAACTGGAAGAGCGAAGGGAAGAATCCTTGTTTTTTCGTAGCATAAGACCCGCCTCATAGTTATATCCCTCGGCTATCTTGCTTGGAATATTTTTGAGCAAACGCTTACTGTAGCGCTTGTCTTCGGCAAGCTCCTTTTCAACACCCTCAAGCGATCTTTTAAGTGCGGTGTCAATATCACTTTCGGAGGATGTTATTATTGAGCTTATTATAAATAAGGCAACACCACCGGGAAGGAAGAGCATAGTGAGGATATAGGAGATAAATCCCCAACCTACAAGAAGCAGAATTCCACCTATTATAAGCAGAATAATGGCTACCGTCTTTATTGAATCTTTTCTTTTGAAGTAGTTGATATTGTGCTTGATGTCCATAATAAGATCCTTTCTTTAGTTTCTGATCTCATTATAGCATCGGCAGAATACCGAGTCAATAATCCGTTGGTTGATTCGTGTCAACCGTTAGTTAACTCATTTTCAATTGCACTGAAGGCACTTCTTTGCTCTGCGGTGTCAAGAATGGCATAGACCACATAACAGCCGTAGCGGCGCGCTTCTGCGCCCTCAAGCTTGGGTATTTCATACGGTGCATAGCTGGAGATAAAATTCACCTGTGTGACTTGCATATCCTCAAGGTATCTATAGGTTATTTGGAGGAGCTCCTCGGCACTTTTTTCGTCAGGACAGTGAAATACACCTATCTCATTTATATCACCTGAATCTGTGGAGTAGAGCAGAGAATAAGCATCGTGAAGATGTGTGTCCTCAAAGAAATATTTTATCTGCTCGTCACCGTAGGCAGAATATCCACCCTCAACCCTGCAGATATCAGTTGCTTTTTCGGCAAGTGCAGTACATGATAGGTCGTTTCTGTATTCGTTGTTCTTCGCACAAGCGGTAAGAGCAAGTAAAAACAAGAGCATTACGCATAAAAAACGCTTCATACATTCTCCTAAATATATCCGTGTGTTCTTATATATGCAAGTATTTGTCTGTATGCCTCTGCGGTCAGATGATGTCCGTCACCTGCCTGATAATCAAGACGCAGGCGACCATTTTCATCCTTTACTGCCTCGTCAAGAGCGAGAAATCTGCACCCCTCCTCCTCGGCAAGCTCAAGTGACCAACCGTTTATTACATCAATATAGCGGTTGAGAGTGTCAAGGTCTACAGAATAATTCGACATATTCATGTTTTCGGCAACAGGGTATGCCGAGCCGAGGATTATCTTTGTATCGGGTGAACCTTCTCGTATTGCATAAATAAGCTTTTTATAGCAGGTCTTGTAATAATCCTTGCCCTTGCGTATATTTTGTACGGCGCCGTTAAGTCCAAATGAAAGCAGAACATATTCGGGCTTTTTTCTAGCTGCTGCCTCATGGAAGGTCAACTTTTCTCCCGTTTCTGGATAGATTATCTCGGTTTCTGCAATTGTGAGCGACATGTTAAGTGTTCCGCTTGAGTTTGCCCATACCTGTTTTGTGTCCTTACCACCCGAGAGGACTCCACGACTTTTCAGGTGGTAGGTGGTAGACTCGCCAATAAAAATAAAGCTGTCAATATAATTCTGACCTCTGTCCTCGGTTTCGGCAAGAAGTGCCGTTTCGGTAATTCCCGAGGGAATATCGCCTTGGATATTTTGAGGTGAACATGCTGCAAGTACTATTGCAAGCAGGATACACAGAATTGTTAAAGACAGCTTTATTTTCATATTTTAAAACCTTTCGGAATTCTTGGCTGACAGGAGATTTACTTTGAAAACCTCTTTTCGTACTTCTCCTCGCTTTCGCTCTGTCTCTTATATCTTGATTTGATAACAGCAATTATGCCGCTCAAGACAAAATAGAGAATGGTATAAAGAGTAATACCTACAAAAGCTGTTGAGGGAGTGGGGGATATCGGCGCCATAAAGCAAAGATAGAAGGCAAAGGCTGTCAGCACGAAATGTATAAGTACCCTTGCAAATGTCGGGAGAATTTTCAGTGCGAAGATATAGTTCGCAACAGAGAGAAGTAGCGAGAAGAAGAGGAAAAGCATCACTCTGCTAGCCTCAAGAAGAATCTCGCCCGCGTCAACATTTACGAATATGACGGCAAGCGTATAGAGAATAATAATTATCGTGAAATACGCGGATGCCGAGTAGAGAATTTTTTTGATATGGTCCTTAAGCTTCATTATTTAAGTCCTTTCGGTAGTCTTTACAGATAATGTATCATATATGCGCTTCTTTTACAAGAGTTATTTTGTAAATTTTTAGTCTCGTGTCCAAAATAATGAATAAATGAATGAATAATTATAGAAATATTCATTTTTCGGTTGACTTTTAGGGTAAATAATATTATAATAATGTAAGATGGGTTAGTATGCTTATGCATACTTTATTTTGCATAGACGAAAGGGACCGCGATGGCGGTTTGGAAAGAAAAATGACAAGAAGAGAAGCAAGAGAAGAGCTCATAAACCTTTTGTTTGAGAGCGATTTCAGAAAAGACGAGGAGGCAAAGGCAATTTTTGCTACATCTGTTGAAAACAGAGAGCTTGCCGATGATGAATATTTGAGCCGCGCTTATTTTGCGATAATGGAAAATCTTGAGAAAATAGATGCAGTTATCGGTGAGAATTCGCACGGCTGGAAGACCTCTCGCCTTGGCAGAGTATCCCGTGCTGTGCTTCGTATGGGAGTTTACGAGCTGCTTTATGAGAGTGACATTCCTTCAACTGTAACGATAAACGAGGCTGTTGAGCTTACAAAGAAGCTTGATGACGAAAAGGCGCGTCCTTTTGTGAACGGTGTCCTTAATTCGGTCAAGGATAGCCTCAAGACAAAGAAATAATGAAAAAGAAATGCTTTATAGGCTTTGATACGAGCAATTATACTACCTCTGCGGCGGTCTGCGATTTTGACGGCGAGGTGGTAGCAAATCTCCGTATCCCGCTTCCTGTTAAGGAGGGGGAAAGGGGATTGCGCCAGTCGGATGCTGTCTTTTCCCACATAAAAAATCTGCCCGAGCTTTGTGATGCTCTTCGCGACGCGCTTGAGGGTTATGATGTGCTTGCCGTTGGCGTATCCGCGCGTCCGCGAAGCATCAGCGGTTCGTATATGCCCTGCTTTTTGTCGGGCATCTCGGCAGCGCACGCATTTGCGGCTGCAAGCGGTGTTCCTGTATATGAGTTTTCGCATCAGGACGGACATGTAATGGCAGCGCTATATTCAAGCGGAGAGAGGAAGCATTTTGCCTTAAGACAGCATCTTGCCTTTCATGTATCGGGAGGCACAACAGAGGTGCTTTTGTCAACGCCGAGCAAAAGTGGACCTTTTGAGCTCCTTCTTGTCGGTGAGACTGCCGACCTTAACGCAGGGCAGGTAATAGATAGAGTCGGAGTCATGATGGGCTTGTCTTTTCCTTGCGGTGCGGAGCTTGAAAAGCTTGCGGCAGAGTACAGCGGCAAGATAAAAAAGGCAAAGCTTTCGGTCAAATATGATGGTGATAAGCTTGTATGCAATCTCTCGGGAGTTGAAAACCTCGCAGCTAAAATATACAGCGAGACGGGCGACAAGCAGGCTGTGGCGGCGTTTGTTTTTGAGCATATCGGTCGTACGCTTGAGGCGCTTTGCTTGTCCGCAATGGAAAAATACGGTGAAATGCCTGTGATATTCGCAGGCGGTGTTATGTCAAATAAGATAATGAGGGGAATGCTCTCGGCTCGCTTTGATGCATACTTTGCAGAGCCCTCCTTCTCAGCAGACAATGCGGCGGGAATTTCGCTTCTTTGCCGTGAGAAATATAACAGAAAGTAATTTGGAGAGAAAAATGAACGGAGGATTTCTAACTGTTTCACAGCTGAACGGTTATATAAAGGGCCTTTTTGAGCGCGATGATGTGCTCGGCGGTATCAGCGTTTGCGGTGAAATATCAAATATTAAATATCACGCCTCCGGTCATGTTTACCTGACACTCAAGGACGAGAGCTCGTCGCTCTCGGCTGTAATGTTTAGGGGAGACTTCTCAAGGCTTACCTTCAGGCCCGAAAACGGAATGAGGGTGATAGCCGCAGGCAGAGTAAGTGTTTATGAACGGAGCGGACAGTATCAGCTTTATATATCGTATATGAAGCCCGACGGTATAGGTCAGCTTTATATGATGCTTGAGGCACTAAAGAAAAAGCTTGCCGCAGAGGGACTTTTTGATGCGGCAAGAAAGAAAAAGCTTCCCGAATTTCCAAAAAGGATAGGAGTAGTAACCTCGTCAACAGGCGCGGTGATAAGAGATATAATCAAGGTTACAGGGCGCAGATACCCACTTGCCGACATCGTTCTCTTTCCCGTACATGTACAGGGGGACGAGGCTGTCCCCGAGATATGCGCGGGCATACAGTATTTCAACATTGAGAAGAATGTTGATGTTATGATAGTTGGGCGCGGTGGTGGCTCTGCAGAGGATCTTTGGGCATTTAACAGTGAGGCGGTGGTGCGTGCGATCGCTGCATCGGAGATACCTGTTATCTCGGCAGTGGGACACCAGACCGACTTTACTCTTTGCGATATGGTAGCGGATGTAACTGCAGGAACTCCCTCTATGGCAGGAGAGCTTGCCGTGCCTGATGCGGCGCTCCTTAAGGACACGCTTGTGCGCGAGCTTGCACTTATGTCGCGAAAGATGCAAAAGAAGATTGACGATAACAGGATATACCTTGACGAACGCTCGGTAATAGTTGAGCTTAATTCACCTAAAAACAGACTTAAACAGATCTCCCTCACGCTTGATGCTACAGAGAAGAGAATTCTCTCGCTTGCATCAGCAGGACTTGCGAGAGGTGAAGCGGCACTTGGCGAGGGAGCAGCAAGGCTCTCGGCGCTCAGTCCCTTGGCGGTCCTTGCAAGAGGCTACGGATATGTTCAGGACGGTAATGGAAAAACACTCTGCCGTGCCGAGCAGATGCAGGCGGGTGGAGAAATAAAGATAATTATGGCTGACGGAAGCGCTCTTGCTGAGGTAAAGGGCGTTAACCTTAACGGTGACGGAGGAAAAGAAAATGGCTGATAAAAAGCTTGAAAATATGGATTTTGAAACGGCAATGGCTCGCATAAACGAGATAGCCGCAAGACTTGAGGATACAGGCCTTAAGCTTGATGAGTCACTTGCTCTTTACGAAGAGGGGGTGGCACTTGTTGCCCTCTGCCGAGGCAAGCTTGATGAAGCGCAGAGAAGAATAGTTGTGCTTTCTCCCGATGAGAACGGCGAGATGCGAGAAATTAATTTCTCGGCTCCCGAGGCAGAATAAGGTGTAGCTATGACCGATATAAAGAACCTGCTTGCCGAGAACGCAAGCCTTACAGATAGGGCACTTGCCGAATATTTTACAGAGAGTGATGAGGACTTCGGGCTTATTATTGATGCCGAAAAATACTCTTTACTTGCGGGCGGAAAGAGAATAAGAGCCTTTCTTGCGCTTGAATTTTGCAGACTCTTCGGCGGAGATGCAGAAGGTGCGCTACCGCTTGCCGCTGCTGTCGAGATGATACACGCTTCTTCTCTTATACATGATGATCTTCCTTGTATGGACGATGACGATATGCGTCGTGGAAAGCCTACAAACCACAAGGTCTATGGATATGCGAATGCTTTGCTTGCGGGTGACGCCTTGCTTATACGGGCTTTTGAGACTATCTCGTCGTCGGCACTTTCGGATAAGGCGGTGCGTCACGCAACACTTGCACTTTCCTGTGCGGCGGGAGATTTTGGCATGATAGGCGGACAGATAATGGATATAAACGAGGGAGAGGACAAGCTTCCCCTTGAGAAGCTCTTGAAGCTCCACAGAAAGAAAACGGGGGCGTTGATAAGATGCTCGGCGCTCCTTGGCTGTATTGCTGCGGGACTTGAATGGGATTCACCTGAAGCGCAGGCGGCGTGCGAATATGCCGAGGCGATAGGACTTGCCTTTCAGATAATTGACGATATACTTGATGTAACGGGTGACAGTGTCCTTATGGGCAAGAACACAGGTTCTGATGCCGAGCAGGGAAAAACCACATTCTTGAGCTATTATTCCCCCGAGGAGGCGCGCGCAGAAGCTGCAAAGCTTACAGAAAAAGCTGTTGAGGCGATCTCGAAGTTTGACGGCTCGGAGACACTCATTTCCCTTGCAAAATATTTACTTGACAGAAGCTTTTGATTGATTTTGGAGGAAATTTTGGATTATATAGGAAGTTTTTTTGGAAATTATATGCTCGTTAGCGCAGGTCTTGGCTGGCTAGGTGCACAGATAATAAAGGTGTTTACAGGAATGTTCAAGGAGAGAGCGTTCAAACTCACCACCCTTCTGTTTTCAACAGGGGGAATGCCCAGCTCTCATGCGGCAGTTGTTTGCGGACTGTCTGCGGCAAGCGTTATACAGAACGGATGGGGCGCGGGAATTACCGCAGTGTGCTTTGTCCTCTCAATAGTGGTAATGGTGGATGCCTCCGGCGTTCGTTATGAGACGGGAAAGCAGGCGGTGATAATCAATGATATCGTTGAGGAGATCTTCTCCGGCAATCCTGATAAGGTAAATACAGGACTTAAGGAGCTTGTAGGTCACACGCCCTTTCAGGTTGCTGTGGGCGCAGTATTTGGTGTAGCAGTTGCCGTTCTTATGGGCTTTTTGATGGGACAGTTATGAGAATTGATAAATATCTTGCCGAGGCTAGATACACGAAAAGCCGCAAATTTGCGCAGGACCTTATTGATGCAGGTGCTGTCAAGATCGACGGAGAGCTTGTAAAAAAGTCATCGCAGGAAATAGATCCAACAGTGCCTCATAAAATAGAGCTTGAGGAGCTTTTTAAGTATGTAAGCCGCGGAGGAATGAAGCTTGAGGCGGCTCTTGATACTTTTGGTGTAAATGTCTCGGGACTTCGCGCCGTTGATGTGGGTGCGTCAACAGGCGGATTTACCGATTGCCTTCTCAAAAGAGGTGCAACACTCGTATATTCAATAGATTCGGGAATTGGTCAGCTGCATCCCGACCTTGCTTCTGACGCAAGGGTTTGCTCGGTTGAAAAATTCAATGCCCGTGATCTTAATCCTTCTGTTACTGAGGGTGAATGTGATGTGGCGGTGGCTGATGTTTCCTTTATTTCGCAGACCTACCTCATAGCTCCGATATGCTCGGTGCTTAAGGACGGCGGCGTGTTTATAAGCCTTATTAAGCCACAGTTTGAGGCAGGTGCTTCTGCGCTTGGCAAAAACGGAGTGGTAAAGAATGCGGCGTACAGATACCTTGCGGTAAAGCGAGTGCTCAATTCAGCTCATGAAAACGGACTTGACTGCCGTGGACTTATCGCATCACCGATAACAGGTGGTGACGGAAATAAAGAATATCTCGCCTATTTTGTCAAATCTGCGGTGCTTTTGCCGAGGATAGATGATAAGACAATAAAGAAAATAACCAATGCTTAATTGCATTTTGTGTGTGAGGAAAAAATGAGAAATATCGGACTGATAGCAAATTTTAATATCAAGGAGAAGGCTGATGCAGCATATACCGTTGCGGAAAAGCTCTCGGCACACGACGCAAAGATACTTATACCAATTCAATATAAGGAGAGGATTTTCAGAGCGTTGAAGCATAGCTCAAACTTTGAGTATCTCTCTTATGATGAGATCTACGAAAAAGCCGAGCTTGCGCTTGTGCTTGGCGGTGACGGATTTATTCTTGATGCTGCACGCCGCGCTGCACCCATGGGTGTGCCGATACTTGGCATAAATCTTGGCAGGGTAGGGTATATGACCGAGCTTGAGACAGACGAGCTCGACCTGCTTGATAAATATTTTGAAGGAGAATACCGCATAGATGAGCGCGCAATGCTCGGTGTCACTGTAATTTCCTCCGCAGGCTCAAAGAAGTTTTCGTCATACGCGCTTAATGATGTAGTGGTGGCAAACGGAAGCACTGCAAGAATAGTTGACCTTTTACTTATGGAGGACGGAGAGAATATCTCCAGCTATCGCGCAGACGGACTTATCGTAGCAACACCTACAGGCTCAACTGCGTATTCGCTTTCTGCGGGAGGACCTATTATTGATCCAAAGCTTTCCTGCTTTTGTGTAACACCTATCTGTCCCCACTCTCTTGGTGCGCGTCCTATCGTTTTTCCCGATACGGCAAAGCTTCAGGTAAAGAACATATGCTCAAGGGAAAAGGTGCTTCACATCACGGTTGACGGCAAAGCAACCTTTGATATGTTCTACGGTGATGTGGTTGAGATAACAAAATCAGAGCTTACAACAAAGCTCGTGCGCATAAAATCGGGCGGCTTTTATTCGAAGATAAGAGCAAAAAAATTCGTGTAATTTAGGAGAATAGAAAATGAAATCCGAAAGACAGGCGGCAATAATAGACCTGATAACGAGATATGAGATAGAGACCCAGGAGGATATGATAGAGAAGCTTCGCTCTGCGGGATATGAGGTAACGCAGGCAACTGTCTCAAGAGACATAAGAGAGCTTAAGCTTACAAAGTCACTCTCAAGTCACGGAACATACAGATACATGAAGAGTACCGCAAGGCAGAATGCGGGAAGTGTTAAGTTCAACAATGCTGTAGTTGACTCAATAACAAGTGTTGATTATGCAGAGAATATTATAATTCTTAAGACATATCCGGGACTTGGAATGGCTGTGGCTTCTGGTGTTGATGCACTCAATCTGCCTAAAATCCTTGGTTGTATCGGTGGAGATGATACGATAATGATAGTCACACGCGACAAGGAGTCGGCAAAGGATATCAGCGAGAAGATACACGATCTTATGAAATCCTTTTGAGGAATTAAAATATGATCTGCGGACTTCACATTGAAAATATAGCCGTTGTAAAGAGCCTTGACATAGAGCTTGGCAGCGGACTTAATGTGCTCACGGGAGAAACGGGAGCAGGAAAATCAATAATTATAGATAGCCTTAACCTTCTTCTTGGTGCAAGGGCAGATAAAGAGCTTATCCGCCGCGGAGAGACGAGCGCAACAGTGTCTGCAACCTTTGGCGATATAGGCGATGCGGCAGAGGCTGTGCTTCGCGAGATGGGATTTAGTGTTGAGGAAGGCGCGATTATGCTCTCTCGCACTATAAGTACAGACGGAAAAAGCACATCAAGGCTTGACGGAAGAACGATAACCCTTTCGGTGCTTCGCGAGATCTCGTCATACCTTTTCAATATTCACGGACAGAATGACAACCAGAAGCTTCTTCACGCCGCAAGTCACGCGGGGATACTTGATAGCTTTGCGTCAAGCAGTGAGCTTTTGAGTGAATATTCTGTACTCTACCGCGAGGTGCTTCATCTTCGCACGGAAATTGATTCATTGAATAAGGATTCAATGGAAAAGGAAAGACTGCGTGAGATGCTCACCTATCAGGTGGAGGATATAGATGCGGCAGCCCTTAAGGAGGGCGAGGAGGAAAAGCTCGCTGATGAGCAGAGAAGGCTTGAGGGGCTTGAGAGAGTAAATAAATGTACGGCTCTCGTTCGTCGCGCAATGCTCGGCTCGGAAAAGGGGGCCGGAGCAACATATATGTGCGACAGGGCTGCTACGGCACTTATGCAGATAAGCGACAGCTTCCCAGAGGCAAAGGAACTCTCGGAGAGACTTGTTAGTGTAAAATACGAGCTTGAGGATATTGCCGAGAGCGCGGAGAGTCTTGCTGATATTGATGAGGCAGATCCCACAGCAAGACTTGATAAGATAGGTGCAAGACTTGAGGTTATAACAAAGCTAAAGAGAAAGTATGGCGCAACTGTTGAAGATGTTCTCTCATTCAGGGAAAATGCAGCCAAGCGACTCGAGGAGCTTGAAAACTCGGAGGAGCTTGCGGCAGAGCTGACAGAAAGCCTTAAGGTGTCAGAGAAGAAGGCAAGAGATGTTGCCGACAGACTTTACGAAAAGAGAAAGAAGGCGGCACTTGAGCTTCAGCAGAGAGTGACCGAAAGTCTTGAATTTCTTGATATGCCCAAGGTTCGCTTTGAGGTGGGAATTGAGCACGGCAGTGAGCTTTTTGCAAACGGAACAGATAAGATAGAATTTCTTATTGCTACAAATGCAGGTGAGCCTCTTATGTCTATGATAAAGATAGCGTCGGGCGGTGAGCTCGCAAGAATAATGCTCTCACTGCGTAGCGTTCTCAATGCTTGTGACGGCACAGGAACCGTCATATTTGATGAGATAGATACGGGAATCTCGGGCAAGACCTCGCGCAAGGTCGGTATCAAGCTTGCGGGAATAGGAAAAGAAACGCAGGTAGTGTGCGTAACGCACTCGGCACAGATAGCCTCCCTTGCCGACTCCCATTTCTTCATATCAAAATCCGAGGTTGACGGGCGTGTGCAGACCGCGGTAAAGATACTTGACGGTGACTCTCGTGTTGAAGAGATCGCGCGTATTCTCGGCGGCATCAACATCACCGAGGCGCAGAGAACAGCTGCGAGAGAAATGATTGAGGATAAAAAGGGAATTATTTAAGCAAATCCCTTGAAAATATAAGTGATTTATAGTATAATTAAAAGGTTGGATTACTTTAAAGAAAGGCTTGTTTTATGATAGAGATAAAAAATTTAATTTCAGAAAAAATAGCCGAGAAGCTTGGTAACGAAGAGATAAAGGCAGAGATGCTTGCGGGAATGCTTGAGTACCCGCCCGACGATAAGATGGGCGACCTCGCACTCCCTTGCTTCAAGCTCTCAAAGCTTATGCGCTGCTCGCCTGTTCAGATAGCGGCAAGTATTGCCGAGGATTTTAATTGCGAGGCAGTAAGCTCCTGTGAGGCGGTAAACGGCTACTTAAATATAAAAATTTCAAGTGATTATCTTGCGGGGAAAGTGCTTCCCGAGATACTTACTAAGGGTGAGAATTACGGCGCACCCGATATGGGCAAGGGTAAGACTGTAGTGCTTGACTACTCCTCGCCGAATGTCGCAAAGCCCTTCCATATTGGTCACCTCGGTACAACTGTTATCGGTCACGCCCTCAAGAGACTTCATGAGTTTGCGGGATATAAGTGCGTGGGTATCAACTATCTTGGCGACTGGGGCACACAGTTTGGTAAGCTTATCGTGGCTTACAAGCTCTGGGGCGACAAGGAGCAGATAGAAAACGGCGGAATAGACAAGCTTGTTGAGCTTTATGTCCGCATCAATAACACCATCAAGGGCGACGAGGAGAAGGGTATCCCCGCGCGTAACGATCTCGCGGACGAGGCAAGAGCAGAGTTCCGCAAGATGGAGATTGGTGACGAGGAGAACATCGCTCTTTGGAAGTGGTTTGTTGAGATAAGTCTTAAGGAATACGAAAAGACATACAAGCAGCTCGGTATTGAATTTGACAGCTACAAGGGTGAGAGCTTTTATACCGACAAGATGCCCGCACAGGTTGAGATCCTTCGTGAGAAGGGACTTCTTAAGCTTGACGACGGCGCGTCTATCGTTGATCTTGAGCCTTACGGAATGCCCCCCTGTCTCATTCTCAAGCGTGACGGCTCAACACTTTATCCCACGCGTGACATTGCTGCTGCGGTCTATCGCAAGGGCGAGTATGACTTTGATAAGTGTATTTATGTTACAAGCACACAGCAGATACTCCACTTTGAGCAGTGGTTCAAGGTTGTAGAGCTTATGGGCTATGATTGGTACGATAAGCTCGTTCACATTCCCTACGGAACTGTTTCCCTCAACGGCGCAAAGCTTGCTACAAGAACAGGAAATGTAGTTCTTCTCAAGGACCTATTTGCGGCGGCAATAGAGAAGGTAAAGGGCATTATGGCAGAGAAGAACCCCGACCTCGCGGGTAACGACGAGGTTGCAGAGGCTGTAGGTGTTGGTGCAATTGTATTCTATTACCTCACCAATAACAGAATAAAGGACATAAATTTCAATCTTGAGGATGCACTTTCGTTTGACGGAAATACAGGACCTTATGTTCAGTACACATACGCGCGCGCTTGCTCGGTGCTTGAAAAGGCGAAGGGTGAGACACTCGGTGACGAGATAGCTATCACTACCCCCGAGGAAGCGACACTTCTTAAGGTTATGTCGCAGTATGAGGAGAGGGTGCTCACCGCAATCCGCGATTATGAGCCCTCTGTTATCACAAGATTTATTCTTGATGTTGCTGTCGCATTCAATAAGTTCTATCACGAGTGTAAGATAGCGACCGAGCCCGACGAGAAGATAAGGGCAACGAGAATTAAACTTACAGAAGCGGCAAAGCATGTGCTCGGCAGTGCCTTCTCGCTCATCTGCCTTAAGAAGACAGAAAGAATATAAGTAAAAACTTGAAAGGAAAATATAAATCATGTCAGGACATAGCAAATGGGCTAATATCAAGCACAAAAAGGAAAAGACCGACGCGCAGAGAGCGAAGGTCTTCACAAAGATAGGTAAGGAAATTACTATTGCCGTAAAGGAAGGCGGCGGAGATCCTAACTCTAACTCTAAGCTCCGCGACCTCATTCAGAAGGCAAAGTCAAATAATGTTCCCAATGATAATATTGAGCGTACCATAAAGAAGGCTCTCGGAAGCACAGGTGAGAGCTATGAAGAGGTCGTTTACGAGGGTTACGGTCCTGCGGGAGTTGCAGTAATCGTTGAGGCAACGACTGACAACAGAAACAGAACCGCAGGTAATGTTCGTTCCTACTTCTCAAAGTATCACGGAAATATGGGACAGACAGGCTGCGTAAGCTTTATGTTTGAGGAGAAGGGCGTTATCATCGTGTCAAACGAGGATGGCGATGTTGACGAGGACAAGCTTATGGAGACATCCCTTGAGGCAGGTGCAGAGGACTTTGCGGCAGAGGGTGAGATCTTTGAGATATACACCGTTCCCGATGATCTTTACGCTGTAAAGGAAGCTATCGAGGCGGCAGGCTTTGCTATCGCTTCGGCAGAAAAGGACAAGATAGCATCCACATATGTCGCGCTTGATAACGAGGATGACATAAAGTTTATGGAATTACTCATTGAGCATCTTGAGGATGACGATGATGTAATGAATGTATATCACAACTGGGAAAACTGATAGAAACTGATAAAGATGGATAAGTATAAGAGGCTTGTATCAAACGCATTTATCTTTGCGGCGGGTACCTTTACATCAAAGCTGCTCGTGCTCTTGCTTATGCCGCTTTACACGAGCATACTCTCAACAGATCAGTATGGTGTATCCGATCTCATCACGCAGACGGCAAATCTTTTGATACCGCTTGCCTGCGTGGGAGTTTGCGAAGGAATTTTCAGATTTGCCATTGACAGTGAGAATAAGAAAGGAATTTTCTCAAGCGCGCTTTGCGTGATATTTGCGGGTTCGGCAGCACTGCTTCTTCTTTCACCTCTATTTATCTTTTTCAAGGTGCTTGAAGGATATGGCTGGCTTATTTGCGCTTATGTTATTTGTGCAAATCTGCACAGTGCCTGTGCGCAGTATGTAAGGGCAAGGGGAAATACAGTCACCTTTGCGGTGCAGGGAATAGCCAATACCGCGCTCACCATCATATACAATCTTGTATTTCTTATCGTATTTGATATGGGGGTCACGGGATATGTGCTTTCGGTGGTCTGTGCCGATCTTACTGTAACTATCGGACTTTTCCTTTTCTCAAAGCTTTACAGAGATTTTTCTTTCTCTCGCTTTGAGTGGAGGACTGTGAAGGAAATGCTGAAATTCAGCATTCCTTATATCCCAACAACTATGCTTTGGCTCGTTGTCAGCGCATCTGACAGATTTATGGTCACTTATTTCCACGGTGAGGATGCCAACGGACTTTATGCTGCCTCATATAAGATACCAACACTACTAACACTTGTTTGCGGCATATTTATTGAGGCATGGCAGATCTCCGCAGTAAGCGACGGGGGAGACGAGAACGCAAGAAACGACTTCTTTTCAACGGTCTATAAAAATTATTTGAGTGTAATGGTGGCAGGTGCCGCGTTTTTGATAGCCGGCTCGCGTATTTTTACGGGAATATTGCTTGCGGACAGCTATTATTCCTCATGGGAATATATTCCCGTGCTAACATTGGCGACAATGTTCTCGGCACTAGTGTCCTTTATGGGAAGCGTTTATTTCCTTGAGAAAAAAAGTGTTTTCTCAATGTTCACGGCACTATCGGGTGCGGTGGTCAATGTGGTGCTGAATCTTTTAATGATACCTGCGCACGGAGCGATGGGCGCGGCTGTGGCAACACTTATAAGCTATGTCGCAGTCTATGCTATACGCGCGATAGATACACAGAATTATGTAAAATTCAATACAAGAAGCGGGTGGCTTATAATAAATGCGGTCTTGCTCTTGATTGAGACGCTTATTATGTGCTCGGGCATAAGATATTCGCAGTATATTGCAATCGCGCTGTTTTGTGTTATTGCAATAATAAACCTCAAGGGTATAATTGAGACAGTTGTTAAGGTGCTTGGTACTTTTATAAAAAAATTAAAAAAATAATTAAAAAACTCTTGCATTTGGCTTATATATATGTTATAATATAGAGCAATGTGTGCAAAAACACGAAAAAAAGGGCAGTCCGCTGCGCAGCTCTGCATGAATGCCCCGAATTTAAGGAGGACTGAAAAATGGATTTGATTCAGGCTTTTACAAACGAGCAGATCAAGACAGAGGTTCCTGTGATCAGAATTGGTGACACTATCCGTGTTCACAACAAGATCAAGGAGGGAAACAGAGAGAGAATTCAGATGTTTGAGGGTACTGTAATCGCTAAGCATGGCGGCGGCATCTCCGAGACATTCACTGTAAGAAGAGTTTCCTATGGTTGTGGAGTTGAGAAGACATTCCCCATCCATTCCCCTAATGTAGCCAAGGTTGACATCATCCGTGTAGGTAAGGTTAGACGCGCTAAGCTCTACTACCTCCGTGATAGAGTCGGTAAGGCATCCAAGGTTAAAGAGAAGATCTAACTTTGACTTACAAAAAGAGAGAAACCTCATGGGTTTCTCTCTTTTTGTTTATTCAATAATTCCACCACCCACAAGGATGTCGCCGTCATAAAGAACGACCGACTGTCCTTTTGCAGGTGCACGCTGTGGCTCATCAAACTCAACAACAAAGGTGTCTTGCGAGGTTTGTGTGACCGTTGCCCACGCAGGCTCGTGACGGTAGCGTATCTTTGCCTTGAGGCGAGTTGGTTCTGTGAGTGCCTCTACGCCCGAGAAAACCGCGCTGTGTGCCGCGACGACAGATTTATAAAGCTCGGCATCGTCGCAAAGTGTTACCGTGTTGTTGGTAGGATTTTTGGCGCATACGAAGGCGGGCTTGCCGAGTGCGATGCCGAGTCCCTTGCGCTGACCTACTGTGTAGCGGATAATTCCTTGGTGCTTGCCAAGTATATTTCCATTTGTGTCAATGAAAGCGCCGCTCGGGAACTCCTCGTCGGTTGTTTTTTCAATAAAGCCGATATAATCTCCGTCGGGAATAAAGCATATGTCCTGACTGTCCGACTTGTGAGCGTTTACAAAGCCGTGCTCGGCGGCAACACTGCGTATCTCATCCTTTGCCATATCTCCAAGAGGGAATATCACACGGGATAATTCGTTTTGCGTGAGCTGCCAGAGAAAATATGACTGGTCCTTTGACTTGTCTTTTGCACGCAAAATACGGTATCTGCCGTTATTATCTTGCTCAATTCTTGCATAATGTCCTGTTGCAAGCTTATCGTAACCGTGTGAGAGGGCAAACTTGAGAAGCTTGCCAAATTTTATCGTGCGGTTACACTCAACACATGGGTTGGGTGTACCGCCCTTTTTGTATTCGTCAATAAATCGGTCTATTACACAGCTTCGGAAGCTTTCCCCGTACTGAACGGCAAAATGCCCGATGCCAAGTGTGCTGCATATGGCTTTCGCATCGTCAATATCGGGTGTTGTTTCGGTGACTCTCTCGCTATCGCAAAGGGGATTTTCGGCATCATATAGCTTCATGGTGACACCTGCGGTCTCATACCCCGCATTCTTTATAAAGAGTGCCGCCACCGCGCTGTCAACACCGCCACTCATAGCGACCAAAACCTTTTCCTTCATATCTTTTTCCTTACCATTCAAATTTTGTAAGCTGACCCTCACCCGAAAGTCCCTCAAAGTTGCGCTGGCGGAATATCTCATAAACAGCTATCGCCACAGAATTTGAAAGATTAAGTGAGCGCAATGTGTCACGCATAGGTATCCGTACGCAGTGCTCACGGTTTTTATAGAGAAGCTCCTCGGGAAGTCCGCGTGACTCTTTACCAAACATGATAAATACATTTTTGGGGTAGCTTACCTCTGTATATGTCTGTGGAGCCTTGGTTGAAAAATAAAAGACCTCGGCCCCTTCATTTTTTGAATAAAAATCCTCAAGCCCGTCGTAATATGTTATATCAAGCTTGTCCCAATAGTCAAGGCCTGCGCGCTTAAGCTTTTTATCGTCAACAGTAAAGCCCATAGGCTTTATCAGGTGAAGAGATGCGCCTGTTGCGGCGCAGGTGCGGGCAATGTTTCCCGTATTCTGCGGTATCTCGGGCTCGTGAAGTACAATGTTTATCTTACTCATATATATGTCCTTACAGTTTAATAAATATATTATATATCGTTACGGCTTATTTTGCAAGTATTAGTAAAAAATTTACAAAAGCGAAGGACAGGCTTTTCAAAAAATTCTTGCAATAAGAGCGTATATGTAGTATAATTAAATAAATATGATTATTTTTCGGAGGTTTCAATGGGACTTATAGAAAAGCTCTTCGGAACATACAGTGAAAGACAGCTAAAGAAGCTTACAAAGCTTGTTGATAATATAGAGGATCTTGCACCGAAATACAAGGAGATGAGCGAGGCAGAGCTTTCGGGCACAACCGCGCTTCTCAAGGAAAGACTCGCAAACGGCGAGACGCTTGACGATATTCTTCCCGATGCCTTTGCCGCTATCCGTGAGGCAGATGACAGGGTGCTTGGCAAGCGTCCCTTCCGTGTTCAGCTCATAGGCGGTATAATTCTTCATCAGGGCCGCGTTGCAGAGATGAAAACGGGAGAGGGGAAGACTCTTGTTGCGACAATGCCCGCATACCTCAATGCACTTACAGGCAAGGGCGTGCATATTGTTACAGTTAACGACTATCTTGCAAGACGAGATAGTGAGGAGATGGGAAGAGTCTTTGAGTTTATGGGACTTACAACAGGTCTTGTCGTTCACGGACTTTCGCATGAGGAAAAGCAGGCGGCATATCTCGCTGACATAACCTACGGAACGAATAATGAGTTCGGCTTTGATTATCTTCGTGACAATATGGTCGTGTATAAGCATAAGATGGTTCAGCGCGGACATAATTTCGTTATCGTTGACGAGGTTGACTCTATCCTTATTGACGAGGCTAGAACTCCCCTTATTATATCAGGTGCAGGTGAAAAGTCTACCGATATGTATGACAGAGCTAACTCTCTTGCAAGAAGCCTGCGCAAGCATGTGATAAAGGAGATGGACTCAAAGGCAAGCTATGATGATGTTGATGCCGATTATATCGTCGATGAGAAGGCAAATAATGCGCTCCTTACCCCCAAGGGAACAGAAAGGGTTGAGGAATTCTTTGGAATAGAGAACCTTTCCGATGCGGAAAATGCCGAGATAGCGCATCATGTAAATCAGGCTATCCGAGCACATGGCATAATGAAGCGTGATGTGGACTATGTTGTAAACGAGAACGGCGTTATGATAGTTGATGCCTTTACGGGCAGACTTATGCCGGGCAGACGCTTTTCAAACGGCCTTCATCAGGCGATAGAGGCAAAGGAGGGCGTTACCGTTGAGAAGGAGAACAAGACTCTTGCCACCATCACCTTCCAGAATTATTTCAGAATGTATGCAAAGCTCTCGGGTATGACGGGAACTGCACTTACAGAAGAAACTGAATTCAGAGAAATATATAACATTGATGTTGTTGAGATCCCTACCAACAGACCGATGATAAGGTGTGACCACCCTGACACGGTTTATAAAACGGTAGCGGGAAAGTACGATGCGGTTGTTTCCGAGATAATAAGGTGTCACGAGAAGGGACAACCCGTGCTTGTAGGTACTGTTTCCATTGATAAATCGGAGGAGCTTTCAAGGAGACTTCGCAGAGAAGGAATTCCTCATAATGTCCTTAATGCAAAGCATCACGATAAGGAGGCGGAGATAGTAGCACAGGCAGGTAAATACGGTGCTGTAACAATCTCTACCAACATGGCAGGACGAGGCACCGATATTATGCTTGGTGGAAATCCCGAGTATATGGCGAAGCGCGAGATGCGCAAGATGGATATTGATGAAGAGCTTATCGCGATGGCAACAGGTACTGCCGAGCTTGATGATGAAAATGTTCGCGAGGCAAGGGCGACCTTCCGTAAGCTTTTTGAAAAGTATAAGGCAGAGATCGCGCCCGAAGCAGAGCGCGTAAGGGAAGCGGGTGGCCTTTTCATTCTCGGTACAGAAAGACACGAGAGCCGCCGTATAGACAATCAGCTTCGCGGTCGTTCGGGTCGACAGGGTGATCCAGGTGAGTCAAGATTCTATCTTTCGCTTGAGGACGATCTTATGCGTCTTTTCGGCTCTGACAGAATGATAGGAATGGTAGATAGGCTCGGTATTCCTGATGATATGCCTATTGATGCAAAGCTGCTTTCAAATACCATTGAGTCAGCACAGAAGAAGATAGAGGATCAGAACTTCCGCCGCCGTAAATATGTGCTTACCTATGATGATGTGATGAATCAGCAGAGAAATCTCATCTATAAGCAGAGAAATGAGGTTCTTGATGGTGAGGATATAAGTGCGACCATCAAGAAGATGATATATGGCACGGTGGGCGAAACTGCCCACAAATACCTTGCGGGCGATGACGCGTCTCTTTGGGATGTTGAGGGGCTTCTTGATAATTTCAAGGGACTTATTGTTTCGGAGGGTGAGTTTGACGCTGAAGAATTGAGAACTCATTCAAGAGATGAAATAATAGAGATGCTCTGCGAAAAGGTAGACAGCGTATATCACTCCAAGGAAATGTTGCTTGGTGAGGAAAAGTTGAGAGAGATAGAGAGGGCTATCCTTCTTCAGAATGTTGACAGAAGCTGGATGGACCATATTGATGCAATGGATGACCTCAAGGACAGCATAAGGCTTCAGTCCTACGCACAGCGTGATCCCGTATCTGAATACAGAATTCAGGGTGCAGATATGTTTGATGCTATGATAGAGGAGATACGCAATAAGACCACACGAATGATCCTCTCAATCACAGTAAAGGCGCCTGCAGTCAAGCGCGTTCAGGTTGCAAATCCTATTTCTGAGGGCTTTGACGGAGAGTCAAGGTCTCAAAAGAGAGTAACTGTTAAAAAGAAGGAAAAGGTCGGTCCCAACGAGCCTTGTCCCTGCGGCAGCGGAAAGAAATACAAGATGTGCTGCGGCTTGAAATAATATAAATATCATGCCCTGCGGTGACGCAGGGCATAGAAAGAGTTTTTATGGGCTTTGGACTTTTATTTACAGGATATTTTATGGCGCAGCTTATGTCTGTGCATAGCTATGGCTTTTTGATTGAGCTTTTTGGCTATGCCCTTATTGCCGTGTCCTGCGTAAAGCTCCGCCGCTATAACGATGCTTTTGGATATCCTCTTGTAGGCGCTATCCTTATGTCACTCTGCTCGGTGACAACGCTTGCTATCGCTTTGTGGAATTTCCTGTATGACAGTCTTATTATCAGCATTCCGCTTGTCTCATTCCTTGAGAACGATTCTCTGCTTATGCATATAGGAATGTTGTCAGAGATATTCTTCCACGCATCGCTCCTTATAGCGGTAAGAAGGATATCGCGTGAGACAGAGGTGGAAAAGACAGCATATGCATCGGTAAGAAATCTTATATTTCTCGCGGTGTATTATGTTATGTTTTATATAGCATATATACCATTTGAGGCAAGGGAAGACTATATACGGGCTTTTGGACTTCCCACTATTCTTGTCTATTATGTGTGTGTAGTTCTCAATCTCATTCTTTTCTTCAACTGCTACGCGAGGATATGCGATGAGAGCGATGTGAATATGGAGCGCAAGCCCTCAAGATTCGACTTTATCAATAGGCTTCGAGAGGAAAGTGACAGGCGCGAGAAAAAGGCTATAGACTCAACAAATGAGTATATTGAAAAGAAAAAGGCAGAGCGAGAGGCTCGCCGAAAGAAAAAATAATGGGAGGAAGACTATGGAAAAAGCGAAAAACAGCTTTGCTTTATGGCAGCTACCTGTGGCATTTTTGTTTCTCTTCAACCCGAATGTTGCGGTAATTGATCTTCTGCCCGATGCAATAGGATACCTGCTTATTTGCGCGGCACTCTTCCGCCTTTCGGACATGAACGGAGCGCTTTCCGAGGCACATAAGCTTTTCGGCAGAATGGTAGCTGTGGATATCGCAAAGCTTTTGTCGGTATTTATGATATTCGGACTTTCATATGGCGGAGAGCAGAGCACCTTGCTTCTTCTCATTTCCTTCGCGTTTGGCGTTATTGAGCTGTTTTTGCTTATTCCTGCATATAACAATCTTTTTACGGGATTTTTACAGCTTGGATATAAGTATGATAACAATTCAATTATGGGCAGCCCGAACGGAGGTCATGCTAAAAAGAATTACACCGAGAGAGCAGCGGGGATCACCTCATTTTACATAATTTTTAAGGTCATAATGTGTGTCCTCCCCGAGTTTTCAGTGCTCGCAACACAGTCGGCAGATACGGCGGTATCAACGGTCAATCTTTATGATTTTATAAGTCTGCTTCGCGGTGCGTCGATACTCCTCTGTACGGTGGTTGGACTTGTATGGCTCGCGAAGATGATCTGTTACTTTGCAAGAATAAGAAGGGATAGATCGCTTATTGCTGAAATTTCAAATGATTACACTAAAAATGTTCTACCTAACAAGAGTATATTTCTTCGCAGGCGTCTTAAGAATGCCTTCTTCCTTATTGGCGGGTTCGCTTTGCTCTCGCTTGATGTAAAGCTTGACAATATAAATGCTATACCCGATGTGTTTTCTGCCTTACTGTTGTTGATTGCACTTATTTGCATAAGGCGGGAGATCGTATCTTATAAAAAGTATCTCGGTGTTACTTTTATATACGCTATCATCTCAATTATGGCGGGATATGTTGAAAACGGTTTCTTTGAAAAATATTATTACAGCGCGGTGATAAGGAGTGAGGAGGCGGCAAGCCATTATATGACGATGCTTTCGCTTTCCGTTCTTGAGGCAGCGTTCTTTCTCTTGTCGGTATTCTGTGTCATCCGTCTTTTAAAAACTGTTATCCGTGAATATACGGGATTTTCAGTAGAAGGTGCCGAGACTCTGGCAAAGCAGCGTGTGGCTCTGCTTCATAAGGAGCTTTCGCGCAAGCTTTATTTCCTTGCAGGCGGTGCGATAATTTCTGTAGCTGCCGACCTATTTTATGATTTCAGCGCGCATGCCTACGGCTTTGCTGGTCTTGCACGGTGTGCAGGCTCGCTCGTGTTCTTCCTGACAGCGGTCTACGCACTTGTCGGAATTTATGAAGAGGTAGAAGCAAAATATATGCTTGATTAAAATAAAAGCTCCGTGTATAACGGAGCTTTTTTCGGTAAATAATTATCTTGTCCGAGAGATCGGACTCTTGCAGTCATCCGCCGTCGGCAGTGGCTGTAAAAAATACCGTAGGAGCCGACGGAGAAACGGAGCGGTTATGCAGAACGAACAGAACAAGAAGAATGAACAGAACAATCTGAATAAGAACAATCAGAACAATCAGAACAACCAGAACAACCAGAACAACCAGAACAACCAGAACAACCAAAACAACCAGAACAACCAAAACAACCAGAACAACCAGAACAACCGCAACAGATAAGCTTGTTGACAGAGGCGGCGCAAAATTTTTTGCGCCGCCTTTGCTTTTGTCCTTGAAAATTTGTGTAAGTTATAGTATAATATTTATACAACAATTTTTCAAGGATGAATTATGGATATAACGCAAAGATACCTGAATACAAAACGCAAGCTTTTTGAGAAGGTCTATTCCTTTCTCAATCCTGAACAGAGAAATGCAGTATTTACGATAGACGGGCCTCTACTTATCCTTGCAGGCGCGGGAAGCGGCAAGACAACGGTGCTTGTAAACAGAATAGCCTTTATCTTGAAATACGGCAATGCTTATTATGATGAGTATGTTCCCGCATATGTTGATGAGAGTCATATAAATATGCTTGAGGACGCGATTTCTCTTTCAAGAGAGGAAATAGAGGAGAGGATCCTTCCTCGCTTTATCTGTGAGCCTTGTCCTCCTTATGCTATGCTTGCCATCACCTTTACGAATAAGGCGGCAAATGAAATAAAGTCAAGGCTTGTCAAGAGTCTCGGTAATGATGATGTTGCAAAGGCTGTCTGGGCGGGCACCTTTCACTCGATCTGCGTGCGTATACTGCGTATGTATGGGGACAGAATAGGCTATAACACATCAAGCTTTACGATATACGATACAGACGACACAAAGCGTGCAATGCTTGCCGCGATGAAGGCGCTCAAGATAGATGAGAAGAGCATGCCTATAAAGAGTGTTATGAGTCTTATTAGCAGAGCAAAGGACAAGCTCATTACACCCCAGGAATTTCAGTCGGAGCATAGTGAGGATTACAGACTTCGCAAGGTAGGCGAGATCTATGCAGAGTATCAGAAGAATCTTGTTGCCTCAAATGCCCTTGACTTTGACGATATCATAATGCAGACAGTCCGTCTTTTGCGTGAGCATGAGGATGTGAGAGCCTATTTCCAAAAGAAATTCAAGTATGTCTGCGTTGATGAGTTTCAGGATACTAACGAGGCGCAGTTCGTTCTCACCGCACTCCTTTCGGGAAAATACCGCAATTTAATGGTAGTCGGCGATGACGACCAGAGTATATATAAGTTCAGAGGCGCAACTATTGAGAATATTCTCTCGTTTGACAGAAAATACAGTGATGCAAGGGTAGTAAAGCTTGAGCAGAATTATCGCTCAACTCAGAACATTCTTGATGCCGCAAATGCCGTTATCAACTGCAACCGTATGCGTAAGGGAAAGGCGCTCTGGACCTCGGCAGGCGAGGGTGATAAAATAGAGGTGCATCTTTGCGACGAGCAGAATGCAGAGGCAAGATATATCGTTGATAAAATTGTTGAGACAGTTGCAAGAGGAGATTTCAGCTATAGGGATTTTGCGGTGCTTTACCGAACCAATGCACAGTCAAACACAATTGAGCGTATCTTCGCGAAAAGTGGAATTCCGTACAGAATGCTTGGCGGTATGCGCTTTACTGATCGCAAGGAAATACGCGATATCATTGCATATCTTCAGCTTATCAATAATCACGCAGATACAGAAAGGCTTTTGCGTATCATAAATGAGCCCAAGCGAAAGATAGGCGACAAAGCGGTTGAAACAGTCCGTGCGATAGCCCAAGAGCAGGGAACAAGCCTTTTTAATATCATAGAAACGGCAGACAGATATGCAGCTCTCGGTCGCTATAAGGATATCCTTCTTGATTTTGCGGGGCTTATCAACCGACTCACACATATACTTGAGGACGGCTGTTCTCTCGACTCATTTGTAAAGCAGGTGCTTGATCTTTCAGGCTACAGGCAGATGCTTGTTGATGCGGGCGAGGAGGAAAAGGAGCGCCTTGAAAACCTTGACGAATTTATTTCGGGCGTTATTGAATATCAGGAGTCAACCGAAGAGCCTACGCTCCGCGGATTCCTTGAGGAGACAATGCTTATTGCTGATGTTGACAAATACGATGAAAATGCCGATGCCGCTGTAATGATGACGATACACTCGGCAAAGGGACTTGAATTTCCCGTTGTTTTCCTTCCCGGAATGGAGGAGGGAATCTTCCCCGGTCAGCAGACGATTACCTCCGGTGAGGCTGATATGGAGGAGGAGCGCAGACTTGCTTATGTTGCGATAACAAGAGCAAAGAAAAAGCTTTACATACTGCATACGCGCAATAGAATGCTTTATGGCAGAACTTCATACAATCCTATCTCACGCTTTGTTGGAGAGATACCTGAAAAGCTTCTTAAAAAGGATCTTCCTCCCAAGCGTGACGGTTACGGAGGCTCATATTCATCGGGCTTTGGCTCACAGAGCACACCAAAGACATACATTTCCTCATCAAAAAGCGGTGTTGGTGATGATGTAACTATAGGCAAAACACTCTTTAAGCAGCAGAACTCGTCAAGCATGACAAGGTTCTGCGAGGGTGACAGAGTTTCGCATATGACCTTCGGTGAGGGAGAGGTTATTTCTGTGAAGCCGATGGGTGCTGACATTCTCTATGAGATAATGTTTGACAAGGTTGGCACAAAGAAGCTTATGGCAACCTACGCAAGACTGAAGAAAATATAAATCAAAAATCCACCCGAATATACGGGTGGATTTTTCTATGCTATTCTATGCCCTCATTTTCCGTGAGCTCTGCTATCTTCATCATAGAGAATGCGACATGTATCTGGCAGTTGATCCAATAATTGCGTTTGCCCTCGGAGCAATCTTCTCCTATCCAGAATGTAGGGGACTGACCTGTCTTTATATCTATTCTTCTCGTTACAGTGTCGGCAAGAGTCAGTGCCTTTTCAAGATAGAGGCGATCTTTTGTCAGGCGGTACATATTTGTAAAGCCCGTCATTATAGTCACGGTGCTCGAATCGATAGGTCCATAGCAGAAATACTGCTCAAGTCCTGCGGGCGTGTGGTGGGGAACGAATTTTGCATTGGGATTCCAGCGTGGGAACTCTCCCCAAAGAACGAACTGATCCTCGATGAAGCGCATAAGATCAATAGCCTCGGCAAGCATTTTTTTGTCATCAGAAAGATTGTCTGCGATATAACCTATCATATTGTTTGCAGCAAAATGCGTCAGATTTTTGTAATTGCCCGAAACCTTAACATCCTCAAACTGACCTTCCCATTTATATGTTTTGAGGCATGCCTCTTTTATGTAATTAAAATGCGCTATCTCAAGCTCGTGCCAGCATTCATCATTCGTCATTTTATAGAGTCTTGCAAAAAAATTAACGAATCTGAACTCTATGCAGATATTTTCTGACAGGGGCTTGCCTGTCTTGCAATCAAAGAGCAAATACCAGCTTCCGCAGGGAAGAACCGTTCTTTTATAGTACTCTGCAATGCGGAGCGTAGCATCATAATATTTTTTGTCATTCGTCGCCTCGTAAAGAGTAAGAAGCGCGCCTGCGGCAGATATAGGATATATCATCATAGTTGTGCCAAGTGCACCTTCTGCGGCGGGAGCAACCTTATTCACCGATTCGGCATCAAGGTTCTTAAAGGAATATGTGGGTGGTAAGAATGCCAAGGGCTCATCCTCGCCGGGCGTTATGGAAAGCAGATAATCGGCAGCGCGTCGCGCAAGCTTTATGGCATTATCGGCATTTTCGGGTTCAAGACTTGCGTATGCCACCATTGCTCTTATTATGCTTTCTATGGTTTTGGCGGGGTATGCGTTATGAGCATAGTCAGGCTTAGGAAGTCCGTGATCGAGCCAATATTTAACCGCGGGATCGTTATAAACGTATCTGAATGCCATTTTCGCGCACTCACGATACGAGCAGGTCTTTGCGGGGTAGGTGGAGCGTCCGGGAAAGGGAGCACATTTATAAAAGGTTCTTACACCTGCAATGTGCAGGGTGTTATTGTTTGAATCGAGTGCCTCGACGGTAAGAGTAACAAAGCCCTCGGGTATCTCGCTCCAGATGGGTGCAAGAGAAGCCTCGGAGCTTTCAT